>JACCRW010000452.1 GCA_013813345.1 Actinomycetota bacterium | reverse complement strand
CGGAAGACCGCGAGGCGTGGCCGCTCGGCGGTGCCGGCGACCTTGCCGCGAATGCGGCGATGGCGACGCTCGCGCGCTTGCCGAGTCGTAAGAGTGCTCATGCGCGCTTGCCGACCTTCCTGCGCACGACCTCGTCGCGGTAGCGGATCCCCTTGCCCTTGTACGGCTCCGGCTTGCGAACGGCGCGGATCTCAGCGGCGGTCTGGCCCACCTGCTGCTTGTCCGTGCCCTTGACGATCACCTGATTCGGCGCCGGCACCTCGAAGCTGATCCCCGGCCGCGGCTTCACGACGACGGGGTGCGAGTAGCCCACGTTCAGCTCGAGGTCGGTGCCGCGCAGCGAGGCGCGATAGCCGACGCCCTGGATCTCCAGGTGCTTTTCGAAGCCCTTCGTCACGCCTTCGACCATGTTCGCGATCAGCGACCGCGTCAGCCCGTGCAGCGCCCGATCGGGACCGCGCTCGGTCGGGCGGGTGACGACGATCTCGCCCTCGCCCTGCTCGATCTTCATCCGGGCCGGAACCTGCTGCGAGAGCTCTCCCAGCGGGCCGTTCACCTGGACGCGGCCGGGCGAGAGCCCGATCGACACGGTCGAGGGCACCTCAATGGGCTGTCTGCCGATTCGAGACATCAGCGCTCACCGACCGAGTAGATCGTGCCCTCTGCCGGCGAAAAGCGAGCCAGGCAAGAACGCAGGGAGTGTTCGTAGCCGGAGGCTACGGACGCGACTGAGGAGGCCGCCTGGCGACGCTTTGCAACCTTGCAGAGGGTGCGAGATGCGAGGGAGTTGAGCGCCATAGCTACCAGACGAAGGCGATCACTTCGCCGCCGATGCCGCGTTCCGCGGCCTGGCGGCCCGTGACGAGCCCGGTCGAGGTGGACAGGATGGCGGTGCCGAGCCCGCCGAGCACGCGCGGCAGCCGATCTTTGCGCGCGTAGACCCGCCGGCCCGGGCGCGACACGCGCTTGAGGCCGCTGATCACGCGCTGGCGGTTCTTGCCGAACTTGAGCTCGACGACGAGGGTCGAGTACGGCTGCCCCTCGACCTCGACGACGCTGAAGTCCTTGATGTAGCCCTCGTCCTTGAGCACGCGGGCGATCTCCTCCTTGATCCGGGAGGTCGGCATTCGGGCGGAGTCCTGCATCGCCTTGTTGGCGTTGCGGATCCGGGTGAGCATGTCTGCGATCGGGTCTGTCAGCATCTCGTCTCTCCTACCAGCTCGACTTCGTCATGCCGGGGATCGCGCCCTGATGGGCGAGCTCGCGCAGGCAGATCCGGCAGAGCCCGAACTTCTTGAACACCGCGCGCGGACGGCCGCAGCGGTTGCAGCGGGAGTACTGACGCACCTTGTACTTCTGGGTGCGCTTCTGCTTGACGACGAGCGACGTCTTGGCCATGTCTTAGGAATCCCTTCCAGGCTCGCTGCCCGCGAACGGAAGGCCGAGGCTCCTGAGAAGCGCGAGGGCCTGCTCGTCCGTCCTGGCAGTGGTCGTGATGGTGACGTCGAAGCCCCGGACGGACTGGACGCTGTCGTAGTCGATCTCGGGAAAGATGATCTGCTCCCGGACGCCGAGCGAGAAGTTGCCACGGCCGTCGAACGACCTCGGGTTGAGACCGCGAAAGTCGCGGATCCGAGGCAGCGCGATCGAGACGAGACGGTCGAGGAACTCGTACATGCGGTCGCCGCGGAGCGTCACCTTCGCACCGACCGCCATGCCCTCGCGTAGCTTGAAGCTCGCGATCGACTTTGTCGCCTTGCGAACCTGGGCGCGCTGGGCGGCAATCGTCGTCAGCTCGTCGATCGCGGACTCGAGCGCCTTCGCGTCCGTCTTCGCATCTCCCACGCCCATGTTGAGCGTGATCTTCGTGATCCGCGGAACCTCCATGATCGACTTCAGGCCCAGCTCTTCCTGGAGCTGCGGCCGCAGCGCGTCGTAGGAGTCCTTGAGGCGCGGGCTGTATTCGACCGTCGCCATCACTTGGTGTCGATCTCCTGGCCGCAGCCGTCGCGCTTGCAGACGCGGACGCGGACGAGCTCGCCCTTGATCGTCTTCTCCTTGATCCCGACCCGAGTCGGCAGCCCGCAGGTCGGGCAGACCAGCATCACGTTCGAGACGTCGACCGGCGCGGCCTTCTCGATCCGGCCACCCGGCGCCATCTGGACGCCGCCCATTCGGCTCGAGTCGCGCAGCGGCTTCGGCCGCGTATGCCGGGTGATCACGTTCAGGTTCTCCACGATCACGCGCCCGTCGCCGGGGCGTGCCTCGAGGATCCGCCCCTGCTTCCCGCGATCCTTGCCGGCGAGGATCTGCACGAGATCCCCCTTCTTGATCTTCAGCTTCGTTGCCATTCGATTCTCAGAGCACCTCGGGAGCCAGGGACACGATCTTCATGAAGTTCTTCTCGCGCAGCTCTCGGGCGACAGGCCCGAAGATGCGCGTTCCGCGCGGGTTCCGGGCGGCGTCGATGATCACTGCCGCGTTCTCGTCGAACGCGATCTGCGTGCCGTCGTCGCGACCGTAGGGCTTCTTCGTCCGGACGACCACGGCCTTCACGACCTCGCCCTTCTTGACCGCGCCCTGCGGTGTCGCCGACTTCACGGTACCGA
>JACCRW010000266.1 GCA_013813345.1 Actinomycetota bacterium | reverse complement strand
CGCCGCCCTCGGCGAGCGCGGCGATCTGCTCGGCGTACGACGCGCGCACCTCGTCGAACGAGACCGGGCGGAAGGCGGGGTCGTCGACCTTCGGCGAGAGCGAGAGCGTCACGTTCAGCGGCCCGATCGAGCCGGCGACGAAGCTTCCACCGGTCTCGTCCACGGCTTCCCGAGCGAGCCGAGCGCCTTCCAGGTTCAGCTCGCGGACGACGCCCTCGAGGCCGTAGTCGGCCTGCCCGATGCTCGTCGCCGTGAACGTGTTCGTGGTCGTGATATCGGCGCCGGCGGCCAGGTAGCGGCGATGCACGTCCAGGATCACATCCGGGCGCGTCAGGTTCAGAAGGTCGGGATCGCCCGCCACCTCCTGTGGGTGGTCGAGGAAGCGCTCGCCGCGATAATCCGCGGCGGTGAGCCCGGCGCCCTGGAGCATCGTCCCCCACGCCCCATCGAGTACGAGGATCCGCTCGCGGAGGAGTGCTTCGAGTCTGTCGCGGGTCTCGCTCAACGTCGTCTCCCGTGCCTAGAGAGGTTGGGAGCCGGAGCTCGCGGGCTCTTTAGGCGTTTTTTAACCTGGTCGCCAAGCTGCCTTCAAAGCTTTCCAGTTGTCGATCCAGGCTATCAGTAGCCGGAGAACTTGTCCGCGAGCACGCTGTCCTCGGAGACCTCTGCGCCGTGGAGCGCAGCGACGACCGCGTCGGTCATCGCAGGTGGGCCGGCGACGAGATAGCGGTAGGCGCCGAGCTCGCCGAGATGGTCGTGCAGCATTGCCGCGTCGATTCGGCGGCTCTCACTCTCCCAGCCGTCCTCGTCGGTCATCGTCAGCACGAGGTTCAGGCCGGGCACCTCCCGCTCGAGCACCTCGAGCTCGTCGAGGAAGGCGGCAGATTCTCGGTCGCGATTCGAGTAGACGAGCGTAACCTCGTACGGAAGCTCCTCGTCGCGGATGTAGCGGAGCATGCTCCGGAAGACGGTGATTCCGATCCCGCCCGCGACGAAGACGTACTTGGCGCCAGTGTCCTCGGGCAGGAGGAACGTGCCTTTCGGCTCCTCGACCTCGACCGCGTCTCCGACCTCGAGCTCCGCGAGCGAGCGTTTGAACGCACTGTCGCGAACTCGCGTACAGAGACAGAGCACGCCGTGCTCGGTCGGCGAGCTGCACACCGAGATGTGTCGCCGCGGCCCTTTCTCATCGTTGTAGGGCGGGTCCAGCAGCTCGACCCAGAAGTACTGGCCCGGTAGGAACTCCACCTCGGCTCCCTGAAGATCGAACGCGACGAACAGCGTGCCCTTCGCGACCTCGCGCTTCTCGACAACGGTCGCTCGCACCGCCTACCCCCGGCCGGAAACGGTGAGCTGGTTCTCGGCGTGCTTGATCCGCTGCTCGAGCTGCCAGCGGTCCGCGGTCGACTCGCCCGCGTCGATCCGCTCGAGCTCCGCCTTCGCAGACTCGAGCTGCTCCCGAGCGCGTGTGTCGTCGACCTCCTTCACGTCGACGGCATCGTCGACGAGAGCGATCGCGCGATCGAGCTCGACCTTGAAGAAGCCTGGGCCGGTCGCGAGCTCGACCACGTTGTCGGCTTCGCGATCGAGGTAGACGCGGGTCGAGCCGGCGCGCAAGGTCGCGACGAGCGGCGCGTGCCGGGCAAGCACGCCGATATCGCCGGCGGCTCCGGGAACGACGAGCATCTCCGCCTCACCGCGAAAAGCATCGCCCTCCGGCGTGACGATCGCGACGTCGAACTTGGGGTGCGTCTCTGCCATCGACTTGGTCTACGCCGCGGCCGCGGCGCTGCCGGCCTTCTCGACGGCGCCCTCGATCGTGCCGACCATGTAGAAGGCCGACTCGGGCAGCTCGTCGTGCTTGCCCTCGATGATCTCTCGGAAACCGGCGATCGTGTCCTCGAGCTTGACGTACTGGCCCGGGGTGCCGGTGAACTGCTCGGCGACGAAGTTCGGCTGAGAGAGGAAGCGCTGAACTCTGCGGGCCCGCGAGACGATTACCTTGTCCTCGTCGGTGAGCTCGTCCATGCCGAGGATCGCGATGATGTCCTGGAGATCCTTGTAGCGTTGGAGGATCTGCTGCACCTGGCTCGCGACCTGGTAGTGCTCCTCGCCGACGATTCCCGGCTGGAGCGCCCTGGAGGTCGAGTCGAGCGGATCGACGGCCGGGTAGATCCCCTGCTCGACGATCGCCCGCGAAAGCGTCGTCGTCGCGTCGAGGTGAGCGAACACGTTCGCCGGCGCCGGGTCGGTGAGGTCGTCGGCTGGGACGTAGATCGCCTGGATCGACGTGACCGAGCCGGTCGTCGTCGAGGTGATCCGCTCTTGAAGCTGACCCATCTCGGTCGCAAGCGTCGGCTGGTAACCGACTGCGCTCGGCATCCGGCCAAGGAGCGCGGAGACCTCCGAGCCCGCCTGGACGAAGCGGAAGATGTTGTCGATGAAGAGCAGCGTGTCCTGGCCCTGGTCGCGGAAGTACTCCGCCATCGTCAGTCCGGAGAGTCCGACGCGCAGGCGGGCGCCTGGCGGCTCGTTCATCTGCCCGTAGACGAGCGCGACCTTGTCGATCACCTCGGACTCGGTCATCTCGAGCAGTAGGTCGTTGCCCTCGCGCGTGCGCTCGCCGACGCCGGCGAAGACGGAGACACCGCTGTGCTCGCGCGCGACGTTGTGGATCAGCTCCTGGATCAGCACCGTCTTGCCGACGCCGGCGCCGCCGAAGAGCCCGATCTTGCCGCCCTTGATGTACGGGGCGATCAGGTCGATCACCTTGATCCCCGTCTCGAAGATCTCCACTTTCGGCGAGAGGTCGCGGAAGGCAGGTGGGTCGCGGTGGATCGACCACCGCTCGACGTCGTCACCGGCCGGCGGCTTGTTATCGACCGGCTCGCCGATCACGTTCCAGATCCGGCCGAGGGTCGCGTCGCCGACCGGGACGGAGATCGGCCGACCGGTATCGATGACGTCGACGCCGCGCGCGAGGCCGTCGGTCGTGTCCATCGCGACCGCGCGGACGCGATCGTCGCCGAGGTGCTGCTGCACCTCCGCGATCAGGGTCGTGCCCTCTGCGCCGCCCACACCGGGCATCGCGATCGAGAGCGCATTGTAGATCGCCGGCAGGCCGTCTGTGAAGACGGCGTCGATGACGACGCCCTTGATCTCGACGACTTTGCCGGGGGTTCCCTGTGCGTGCTCAGACATGTGGCTCCTGGAGAGAGATCTCGGTGGTGGGAGGCGCGGCGCGAGGGAGCCGCAGAAGCGCTCGGATTCTAGCGAAGGGCCTTCCGCGGCGAACCGCCGACCGGCGGCCGCGTCCCCGTTCGAGCGCCGACGCCAGCCTGGCGTCGTGGTCGAGGCGTCAGACGTGTGCGGTTATCGGGCTCGGCGCGACGAGCACGGGACGATCAGCCGCCGTCGATCGCGGCCGGCACCGGGATCGAGGAGCGCGGGGCCCAGTAGTTCACGAGCCAGGCCTTCTGCTTGCCCGAGCCGCTGACCTTCACTCCCATGTCGAAGACCTGCGGCTTCACCGTCGACCCCTTCTTCGGCACGAGCAGCACCCGCAGGAAGATCTCGTTCGGCGTCAGCTCGTCGACATCGAAGCTCGCAGTCTGGATGTCGTTCGGCGGGTAGTACTGAACCGGGATATCGCCTGTGAGCCAGTGCTTGTACGAGCAGCCGCACTGGACCCGGAGCTCGGGATGCGTGAGCTTCCACGCCTTCGCGAGATCCTCCCTTCCCGCTGCGGCGAGAATGAACTCACCCGCGACCCGACGCACGTTCTTCGGCAGATCTGCGGCGGTGTACTTCGGCGTCGTGATCGGGAGCTCGTAGTCGCGCCCGTAGGTCGTCGTGTTCGTCCGCGGCGAGGGATCCTCTCGCGACTGGATGAAGGTGAAGGCGCCGATCACGAGGAGCGCAGCCGAGACCGCGCTGAACCCTCGCACCACCCACGCGTTTCCCAAGAGCTTGCGCATCATCAAAGAGTAGACGAGCGGCGCCGCTAGAAGTTGCGCCGCAGCAGGATGAGCCCGAGCGGCAGCACCGCTGCCGCGACGGTGTAGGGCGCGAGCGCGACGGCCCTGAGTTCGCGCCCCCTGGAGGCGACGGCGCCCTCGCCGAGCCTGCGCCGAACGGCCGCAAGCGCGGCGGGGAGCTCGCGCTCACTGAAGACCCCGCCGCCGGTCTCACGGGCGACCCGCTCGAGGACGACGCGGCTTCCCGGATCCGGCCGGTAGCTCTCCCGCTCGCCTCTCGGCCCGTACACGCGATCCTCCGGGTGCCAGACGTGGACGAAGTACGTGGCGACGCGTCCTCGCAGGAGCAGCGATCGGAGCTCACCGAGGTTGAAGGGCACGCTCTCGCCGTCGGTGAGGACGACGGCGACACGAACGCGTGCGCTCGCGCCGAAGAAGTTCTGCCGGCCGAGGTCGCCGAGCGCCGCGAGCGCCGTGGCTCGGTTGGCGCGTCGCTCCGGTGGCGGCCGATCGATCTCCACCGCCCTGTCGACGATCGCGGTAAACGCGGTCGCGCTCAGGGTCGGGAAGAGGTGCGGCAGCAAGCGGTCGGTCAGCGACGTGACGCCGGTGGGCACCTCGACGAGCCCGAAGCGCAGCTCCTTGGCAAGCGAGCGCGCGCGGTCGATCCGCGCCGGCGCCGAGCGCGAGGGCCGCGCGAGCATCGACCGCGAGATGTCGAAGACGGCGATCGCCTCGACATCGGTCCGGCCGTCGGTCGCCTGCACCCTGGAGACCACCGGCTGCGCCGCCGCGAGGCCGAGCAGCAGGCCCATTGCGACGAACGCGCCCGCCTCGAGCCCCAATGTGCCCGCAGGCCGCGGCTCCAGCCCCAGCACGGCACAGAGCCGGCGCGACCGCCGCTCGGAGCCGACGAGGGCCCCGACGCCGAGCAGCGCGAGCACGCCGACCGCGGCGGCCCACGGCGTCAGGAAGGAGACGCCCACCGCGCGATCTTGTCTAGTAACCGCCGCCGGACGACGCGGCGCCGGCGCCCGAGGCGGGGGTGGCCACGCGCTCGCCGCTGCCGGCCGAGCTGCTCGCGGCGCTCGAGAGGAGCCGGAGCGCGAGCTCGAGGTTGAACCGGGCGTCGTCGTTCGCCGGATCGAGCTCCACCGCTCGGCGGAAGTGACCCGCGGCCCGTCGGAGCGGCGGTCCCGGACCAGTCCCGAGCCGTGCCTCCTCGAGCGCGAGCGCGCCACGCAGGTTTGAGAGCACCGATCCCCGGCGCCGGTCGGCGTTCCCGGCGGCGCGCGCGAGCACGCGCTCGGCCCCGCTTCTCACGGCGAGCTGGGAGAACTGCGTGACCTCCTCTCGCGGCCTTGCGAGCCGGAACCGCTGCACCGCCGCACGGAACTCGAGGTCGTCCGCGACATCGAGCAGCGAGCGACTGGCGCCGGCCGGAAGCACCGTCTCGGCGGTCCACATGCCCGATGTCCCAGCGGCCCCGGCGAAGCGAGCGTCCCCGCGCTCGAGCGCCTGCTGCGAGCGCATCACGTCGGCGGCGAGCAGGGCGAGCAGCGCCGCGAGCGCGAAGGCGAGCGCGACGGCAAGCGGTCCGGCGATCCGCGAGGCCCTCACGCACGCCGCCAGGAGACGCGGCCGCAGAGCCGTTCGTTGAGTGCGAGAAGCGCCAGGAGGGCGGCCGCCGCGACCACCAGCGCAGACGGGAACGAGCCGACCAGCGTCTGACGCTCCTCGATCGCGCTGTTGCCGAGCAACTCGCGATTCTGCACGAACGCCTCTTCTCCGAGGAGCTGCTCGAAGAGGTCCCGATCCTCGTTGAAGGCGAACAGCGGCACGACTCGGAGGTCGATCCCGTCGGCCTCGTAGCGGATCAGCTCCTGCGTCAGCCGCTCCGTATCCAGCGCCGAGTCGTCCAGGTCGCTGATCAGTAGCACGGACGGCTGGATCCCATCGCGCTCGATCACGCGCCGCGCCTCGCCGAGCCCTGCGGAGATCTTCGTCCCCCCGCGGAACGTCCCGGTCCACGGGCTCGCACGGCCGAACGAGGGGAGTTCCTGGGAGCCCCCTCGTGAGCGCCCGGAACGGCCCGAGCGCCTGACGATGGGCGCCGCCGGTGGGGGCTCGAAGAAGGGCAGTAGGGGACGCAGCTCATCGCCGCGCGTGCCCGGCGTGAGCATCTCGTACGCGTCGTCCGAGAAGACGACGAGGCCGACGCGCGTCGACGTCTGCGCCAGCGAGCGCAGCACTCGCTGGATGCGCCGGTACTTCGCCGGCTCGACGCTCGTCGAGAGGTCGAGCACGATCACGCCTCCCCCGCCCGACGCGAAGTAGCTCGTGGGCCTGGCGCCGAGGCGAGTCGAGAGCAGCAAGGCGGCGGCGAGCACAGCCACGGCGCAGAGCGCGAGCCCGACGTGCCGGACGAGCGTGCGCCTCGCGGTCTGCTCGAGCTCGCGGACAGCCGACGTCGGCAGCCCGGATCGGCGGACGCCGCTCACGCAGAGCCTCCGTTCGCGGAGCGGGCGTCGCGCGCGAGGTCGTCGATGGCGTCGGGATCGGCGGTGCCGGACGCCCAGGCGAGGGCTCTCGCCCGATCTGCAAGCTCGGGGAGCCCCCGGCTGCCCAGCTCGCGGG
>JACCRW010000265.1 GCA_013813345.1 Actinomycetota bacterium | reverse complement strand
CTGCTCGCCGACAGCGACGAGATCGGGATCGCGGAGGTGCGGAGCGAGCCCGGCGGCCCCCTGCCACCCGCGGCCCCCAAGCCAGAGTCTCTTTACGTCCTCGAGGGCGAGCTGACCTTCTCTTTCGGCCGGGCGGAGGCGGGAGCCTGGGTCCACGTCCCAGTAGGAGTGTCGTTCACCTGCACCGTCTCCGGTTCCAAGGGCGCGCGCTTTCTCGAGATCCACTCGCCCAGGCGAGGCTTCGGCGACGCTCTCCGGACGCGGCTCGACCAGGAACCGGCGTAGATGGATGCGCGGGCGCGCTACGACGAGCTCGCCGACTTCCTCGCGTTCAGGCACGACTTCGTCGAGCTCTCGCAGATGATGGGGATGCCGTGTGTGAAGGCGCGCGGGAAGATGATCGCCGGCTTCCCGCGCGGCTATGGGGCGATGGTCTTCAAGCTGACCGATCCGGAGGTGCACGCTCGGGCACTCGCGCTCGAGGGCGCCGTGCTCTTCGATCCGGGCGGCAAGGGGAGGCCGTTCAAGCAGTGGGTGGTCGTGCCGCCGGCGCACGCGGACCAGTGGGAGACGTTCGCCGATCACGCGCTCGGCCTCAGGCCCGCTGGCTGAACCAACAGCCGGCTTCCTCGTCGCGGAAGACGCACGCGTTCTGGCCGGACTCGAGCACGAGGTCGAAGTAGCGCCGATCGACGGGATCGTCCGTCCACCAGCGGTCGACGACTCGCCACTCTTCGCGCAGTACGGCGACTCCAAGCCGATTGACTCTGACCGGAGTCCCGACCGGAGATGCTTCGACAAGCGCCGGTCGGGGCGCGTTTATTCGTCCCGCGGGACGAACAGCGCTCGTGCCTCGGGAATCCTCGACCACGGCGCCACCTCCACGACGGCGACGACGGAGCCGGAGCCGGTGCTGGCTCGCACCTGGCGCAGCCCGTCGCTCAGGCGGGCGTTGACCTCGTCGGCGGCCGGCTTGACGAGCTCGAGCTGCTGCCCCACCGATTCGGAGAGCTCGACCGCCTCGAGGCGCAGCTCGAGGACGGGCGCCGGGAGCTCGAGCAGCTTCGGGCCGAGCGCAGCGCGCAGGCGCGGCCGGTCGGCCGTAGGGTCGCGCAGCGTCACCGTGCGCCGCCAGGAGCCGCCGCCGACGAGCCGCGCCGAGAGCGCGAGCTTGCGGAACGGCCTTCCCGCTCGCTCCGGCTGTGCGAGCAGCCGGTCGAGGAGCGCCCCGAATGCGCGCCGCAAGGTCAGCTCGTTTCCGATCGCCTCCGGGAACTCGAGCGCCTCTGCGAGCTCGGCGGGCGGGCGGCGGCCGTGGACGCGTCCCCGCGTGCCCCCCTGAGCGAGCGCCCATGCCCGCCGCCCTTCCGGCCCGAGCCGCTCGGCGACGGAGCCCCCCGGCAACGCCGCCAGCTCTCCAAGCTTTCGTACTCCCAACCCCTCGAGCTCCGCATACCGGTCGGCCGGCAACGGCAGCAGCGAGAGCGGCAGCGGCGCGAGAAAGCCCTCCTCGGTGCCGTCTGCGACGACGAGTGCCTGCCCGGGACGCGCGACGCTCGCCGCCGCGAGGGCGGCGAACCGGCGCCGGGCAGCGCCCGCGCGTGGATCCCAGGCAGATCCGATCGAGGCGAGCGCCCGCTCGAGCGCCGCCTCCAAGCCTCCGTACAGCCGCTCGACCCCTCGCGTCTCGAAATAGACGCGGCCAGGCTCCTCGGGCTCGACGGCGAAGCCGGAGTCCTCGAGCCGCTGCAGCGCCCCCTCCCACTCCCGCTCGACCGCGGCCGGGTCCTGCTCGACGAGGACGAGCGTCGGGCAGGTGGCAAGCGCCTCGCCCAGTCGCATCCCCGGCTGCACACCCGCGAACTCGGCTGCGGCTGTGACGGCCCCGACGAGCGGCGAAACAGACCCGGGGCCCGGGAGCGGCGAGAGCGCCGCCGGCTCGAGTGCCAGCCTCGGCCGCGAGCGGAGCGCCGCGCGCAACTCGAAGCCGGGGATGACGACACAGGCGATCACAGGAACGTATGTTCTATACCCGAACGTATGTTCCTGTCAAGTCTTCCTCAACCTCCCACCCCGAACTGCCGATTGCAACCAGATGATCCCGCTCGAGTCCACCCTGCAGGAGCAGGCAGTGTCGACGTCGCCCCGCGCAGGCGACATCGACCGGTTGGCGACGCTGGCCGGCCGCGTCGTGGGCGCCACCTCCGGGCTGATCTCGCTCCTCGATGACGAGGGGGAGCTGACCGTTCTCGGCCGGGACGTCGTCGCCACAGGCGAACCGCTGCTCGTCGAGGACGCAGGCGCCCACCCTCTGCTCGGCAGGCATGAAACAGTGCGCCGGCTCGAGATTCGGGGGTTCGCGGGAATCCCGCTCCTCGACGACGAGGGCCGGCCGCTCGGCGCGCTCTGCGTCGTGGACGCCAGGCCGCGAGCCTGGACGAACGACGAAGAGGAGCTGCTGACCGAGATCGCCGCCGCGGTCGTGACGAGGCTGGGGCTGCACAGAGCGGTCGAGCTGGCGCGAGAGGCTGCGGAGGAACGGCAGGCCGTCCTCGCATCCTCGCTCGACTGCATCGTCGTCATGGACGACGAGGGCATCGTCCACGAGTGGAACCCCGCCGCCGAGGTCACGTTCGGCTGGACCCGCGAGGAGGCGATCGGCTGTCGTTTGGGCGACCTGATCGTTCCCGAGGAGCAGCGGCAGCGACACGAGGAGGGCCTCGCCCGGGCCGCCAGGACGGGCGAGAGCCGGATCATCGGACAACGGCTCCGGCTGTCCGCGCTCAGGAAGGACGGCTCCACGTTCACGTCGGAGCTCGCGATCACGAGACACGAGCGTGGAGGACGAGCCTTCTTCACCGGCACGATCCGCGATCTGACGGAGATCGTCCGGGCCGAGGACGAGAAGGCCGCTGCCGAGTCGCGCTACCGGTCGCTGATCGAGAACATTCCGCTCGTCACCTATATGAACAGCGTCGAGGAGCCCTTCAGGTCGCTCTATATG
>JACCRW010000411.1 GCA_013813345.1 Actinomycetota bacterium | reverse complement strand
CGCAGCTCCTCGACGGTCGCCCGCTCCGCTTCGTAGGTGCGGATGTTCTGCACCGCGGCTGCGACGAAACGGCCGAGCAGCGTCACGAGCTCGACCTCGTCCTCTCCGAACGCGTCGCGCTCCGCACGAGCGACCGACAGCGCTCCGATCGTCCGCGTTCCGAGCTGGAGCGGCGCGATCACGCGCGAGTGCAGACCCAGCTGCAGCAGCCCCTCTTCCTCCGCGTACCGACCTCCGCCGAGCAGGTCTCGATAGACCGTCTCGCCCTCGACGACCCGCTCCAGGATCGAGCCGGCGAGCTCGAGCCGCGCCCCAGGCCCGTAGTACGAGTCCGAGCCGGCACCGGCGGTCGCCATGATGCGCCCGCCCTCGTTCTCGAGCAGCAGGATCGCCGCTCGATCGAAGGGGACGAGACCGCGAAGCTCGGCGATGAAGGCGCTGAAGGCCTGCTCGAGCTCGAGCGATGAGCCGAGAGCGCGCGCGCAACGGCTGGAGGCCTCGAGCACGTCGACGCGCCGGCCCAGCTCGTCCCGCAGCCGTTCCGCGTCGTGCGCGCGAGCCCGCGCGAGCGCAGCCTGCTCGCGTTCCATCGCGACGAGCCGGCCGACGACGACACCCAGGACGACGGCGATCGCAACCCGGAGCACGACCGACTCGGGCTGGATCTCGAAGCCGAACTCGCGAGAGCGCCAGATCTCGGCGACGACGAGGATCGGGATCCCCGCAAGCGCAATCGCCAGGCCACCCGCAACCCGGAAGAGCAGCGCGGCCTCGAGCACGACGAGGAAGAGCAAGGTGCGAAGCGGCTGACCCGGCTCGAAGGAGTAGACGAGGATCAGCGCCGTCGACAGCAGCGTGTCGAAGACGAGGCCGATCAGCGCTCCCGCCCGGCGCCGTGCTCGTTCGGTAAACGAGAGCGGCAGGAGCAGAGCTGCGCCGACGGCGTAGATTCCGAGGGTCGTCCAGGCCGCCGTCTCGTAGCCGGGCGGGAACTCCGCTCGCTCGTTCAGGAGTTGGATGAGCGCCAGCGGCACGATCACGAGCCGAACGAACGCGAGCAGCCGGAGCACTCTCATCCCAGTCGCTCCGCGAGCCGGGCGAGCGACCACTGGGCGTGCTCACGGAGGAGCTCGTCCTCGTCGGCCGCGAACCGCTCCAGCAGCGGCCGGTGCTCGGCGCCGCCGACGTTTCCCGCTGCGACGAGCGCATTCCGGCGCAGGTAGCGTGGATCGTTGCGCGGCACATAGAGGCGGTCGTAGCGCTCGACGAGGGCTGCACCGTCGGCCTCGAGCCAGTCGACGAGCGAGACGGTCGGCTCGGCTCCGTTCGGTAGTGGCTCATCGGCCCGGCGCTTCTCGATCCCGCGGTTCCAGGGGCAGATGTCCTGGCAAATGTCGCACCCGTAGACCGAGGCGCCGATCGCCTCCCGATACTCGGTCGGAATCGGCGCCGGCGCCTGCGTCCAGAACGAGAGGCAGCGGTTCGCGTCGAGCGTCCCCGGCTCGTCGAGCGCGCCGGTCGGGCACGCCTCGATGCAGAGCGTGCACGAGCCGCAGTCCGTGCCGAGCGGGACGGCGGCCTCGAGCTCGACGTCGGTGACGAGCGTGCCGAGGACGACCCACGAGCCGTGCCGCTGGGTGATCAGGAGCGTGTTCTTGCCGTAGAAGCCGAGGCCCGCCCGGAAAGCTGCCTCCCGGTCGACGTGCTGATTCGCGTCCACGAGGACGCGGTAGGCGCCACCGAGCCGTCGACCGAGCGCGTCGAGCTTCTCCCGCAGCTCTGCGTAACGGTCGCTCCAGGTGTAGCGCGAGAGCGTGCCTTCATCGGAGCCTGTGCTCGAGCCGGCGGAGCGAAGCGACTCTTTAGGGGTCTTCGCGCGCGCCGGAAGGGTGTAGTAGCAGAGCGCCGCCGAGACGACGGTGCGTGCATCCGGCAGCAGCGTCTCCGGATGGCAGGACACTTCGGGCTGGGCCATCGTGAACCGCATCCCGGCGAAGAGCCCACGCTCGTTGCGCTCGCGGATGTGCCTCTCGGTCTCCGCATAGGGCGCGGCTGGAGCTGCACCGACGGCGTCGAGGCCCAGCGACTCCCCCAGCTCCGCCAGCTCCGCCGCAGTCATGGGAGGATCATGCCCGTGAAGGCGATTCGCATCCACGAGGACGGCGGCCCCGAGGTGTTGCGGTACGAGGACGTGCCCGATCCGGTCGCCGGGCCGGGCGAGGTTCTGGTCTCGCTACGCGCTGCTTCGCTCAACCACCTCGATCTCTGGATCCGCAAGGGGCTGCCTTCGGTGCCGAAGCCGCGGATCCTCGGCGCGGACGGGGCCGGGATCCGCGTCGACACCGGCGAGCGCGTCGTGATCAACCCGGGACTCGAGCACGGCGCCTCGATCACCGTGATCGGCGAGCACACCGACGGCACTCACTGCGAGCTGATCGCGCTCCCCGAGGAGCAGGTCTTTTCGCTCGACGACGCGATCGACTTCGAGACCGCGGCCGCCTTTCCGCTCGTCTACGAGACCGCTTACCGAATGCTCGTGACGAAGGCGCAGCTGCAGTCGGACGAGTGGGTGCTGATCTGGGGGATCGGCGGCGGAGTCGCGACGGCGGCGTTCGAGCTTGCGCGCGCTCTTGGCGCGCGGACGATCGTCACCTCCGGAAGCGACGAGAAGCTCGAGCGGGCGCGCGAATGGGGCGCCGACGTGACGGTCAACCACGCCACCGGCGATGTGGCCGGGGCGGCGAAGGAGGTCGGCGGCGCGGACGTGGTCGTCGAGACGGTCGGCGAGGCGACCTGGAAGACCTCGCTCGCGGCGGTGAAGCCGGGCGGGCGAGTCACCGTCTGCGGCGCCACGAGCGGCCCGAACCCGCCGGCGCAGCTCCATCGCTTCTGGTGGAAGCAGCTCACCGTCTACGGCTCGACGATGGGCTCCCGCGAGGACTTCCTCGGCGCCTACGAGCTGATCCGCTCCGGCCGCGCCCGCGTCCACGTCGACTCGGTCTTCCCGCTCTCGGAGACACGCGCTGCGCACGAGCGGCTGGAAGCCGGCGAGCAGCTCGGAAAGATCGTCTTGACGATTCCGGGCTAGCCGAAGCCCAGGATGAACTTGGCGTCGTCGGACATCCGGTCGGGCGTCCACGGCGGATCGAACGTCAGCTCGACCTCGACCTCGTCCACGCCCTCGACCGAGGCGGCCGCATCGTGGATCCCGTCCTGGATCATCTGGCCGGCGGGACAGCCCATCGAGGTAAGGCTGTGGATCACCTTCACCTTCGGGCCCTCGATCTCGACGTCGTAGAAGAGCCCAAGCTCGACGATGTCCATCCCAAGCTCTGGGTCCTCGACCGTGTGCAGCGCCTCGACGATCTCTTCGCGGGTGGCCATGGCCCAAGGCTACCCGAGGAGGCGCACCTCCTCTTTCCGCTCGCGCGCAAAGAAGTGGATGCTTTCGGCGAACCGCACCCAGTTGCAGC
>JACCRW010000262.1 GCA_013813345.1 Actinomycetota bacterium | reverse complement strand
GCACGGACGAGCAGGGGGGCCTCGGACACGCGAAGTAGGCTAGCTGCGCCATGAATCGCGTCGGCGAGCATCCCGTGTCGGCCGGCCCGCTCGCGGTCCGCTGGCTCGGTTACGAGCTGCCGGAGCTCCGAGCGGGCACGAAGGGAACCGCGCGGCTGCGGCTCCAGAACGCCGGCTCCGCCACCTGGCGGGCGCGCGCTCCGACCGGCGTGCTGGCCTCGTATCACTGGCTCGACGGCCGCGGCAACCCGATCGTGTGGGACGGCTTGCGGACTGCGCTCGAGCGTCCGATCGCGCCCGGTGAGACAGCCGAGCTCGAGCTCGCCGTCGGGATTCCCCAGCCGCCCGGCCGCTACCGGCTCGCATTCGACTTTCTCGAGGAGTTCCGCTTCTGGTGGGGCGACGTCGGGGTCAGCCCGCTCGAGCTCGACGTGGAGGTTCGGCCGCGAATCGACGCGCGAAGGCTCGGCGTCGCGCTCAGCGGCGGGTCTGATGAGCGAACCGCCGCCGCACTCGCCGGCCAGGAGGAGCCGCTCGTGGCCGACGAGCCGGCCGCGGTCGCCCATCTCCTTGCGGGCGCGATCCCCGCCCCCGACTGGTCGCGGCGCCTCCTCGACGCGCATGCCGAGGGGTTCGCGGCGGTGGGCGGGTCAATCGAGTCGTCGGAGCGGTCGCTGCGACCCTGGGCGCCGGGCGGCGGGCGCAACCCCGCCTTCCCGCACCCCCTCCTTCTTCCCTCCCTGCTCGCGGGGCTCGATCCCACCGAGCGCTCCGGCCTGCCCGCCTACGAGCCGACCGACGACACCTGGCTCTTCGACGGCCGGATCAGGCTGCAACTTCCCCGCCGGCGCCGCCAACGCTGAAGAGAAAGCCGCGGTGCCCGATCGGGTCTTCCGGCGCGCCAGGCGCCGAGAGCCACGCGTCGAGCACGAGCTCTCGCTCGAGCACGAACCCGAGCTTCGCGGCGCAATCGAGCAGCTCCTCGCGGTTGACGACCCAGCCGACGTACTCGGTCTCGTAGCCGTACCGGTAGGCGCGCTGGAGGATGTGGAACGACGGGGCCGAGCGGGCATACGGGAGCCTCGTCACGTAGAGATAGCCGCTGCAGACCCGGCTGAGGTCGGTGAGCTGGGCGCACCAGTCCTCGGCGTACTGAAGCGACCCGCTCGCCAGCACAAGATCGTAGGTTCGGTCGGCCCAGGAATCGTCGGAGACGAACCTGCCGGCGGCGCCGGTCTCGCGCGCTGCGGCGACGGTCTGGGCGACCTCGCGGCAGTGATAGTCGACCTCGACCGGCAGGATGGCGCGGGCGATCGCGCCGTAGTGGCCGAGGCCGCCGCCCCAGTCGAGGAACGTCAGACGCTCCTTCCCGTGGGCGGCGAGAGCGGCGACGTACGCGAAGCTGAGCACGAGGTTGTGCGCGGCCGCGTCCTCGCCCTCGACCTCGTCGCCGGCGGCGACCTCGTGATAGACGCCGAGCGGTCGGGCGCCGTCGATCGCCCGGAGGAAGCGCGGCCACTTCTCGCGGTAGGCGGCGGCGACCGCCTCGACGTCCCAGCCCTTCACGCTCGCATCGGTCGCGGTCCGGGCCCAACCCTCGGGAACGAACTCCCACTCCGCGTCTGCGTCCGGCTCGGGCGCAGGCGGCGGGTGCTCCGGCTGCTCGTCCGGTCTCCGCAGGCCGAGCTTGATCGAGATCACCTTGACGAGCAGGAGGAGGATCGGCGGCGTCACCGCTTTGACGACCCACTTCAGCTTCCAGCGGAGGCTCACACAAGCACCTCGTCGAGCGCCGCGCAGACCCGGTCGACCTCGTCGTCCTCGAGCTGAGGGTAGAGCGGCAAGCTCAAAGCCTCGCGCGCGAGCTCCTCGCTGCGCTCGAGACCCGGCCGAGCGAGCGCGCCGTATGCCGGATGCTCGTGCAAGGCGCGAGGATAGTGGACGAGCGTCTCGATCCCTCGCGTCGCGAGCGCCGCCCGGAGGGGCTCGCGCTCGCGAGCCCGGACGACGTAGAGATGCCACGCGTGTCGGGTGCCGGGCGCCTCCGTGGGGAGCGTGAGCTCGGACTCCGCCAGCAGGCGGCCGTAGCCTGCGGCCAGCTCGCGCCGTCGCTCGTTCCAGCCCTCGAGGCGCGGCAACTTCAGGCGCAGCACCGCCGCCTGAAGCGCGTCGAGCCGGCTGTTCCGGCCGAACTCGATCGAGCGGTAGCGCTCGTCCTCGCCGTACGACCGGAGCCGCCGGACTCGGGCCGCAACGCCCGCGTCGTCGGTCACGACCGCGCCGCCGTCCCCGAGGGCGCCCAGGTTCTTCGTCGGGTAGAAGCTGAATGCGGTTGCGTCGCAGAGCCCGCCGACGCGCCGGCCGCCGAGCTCCGCGCCGTGCGCCTGCGCCGCGTCGTCCACGACCGCGAGACCGCGGTCGCGCGCGAGCTCGAGCAGCGGCCCGAGGTCGGCGCACTGTCCGTAGAGGTGAACGGGAACGAGTGCGCGCGTGCGCGGGCGGCAGGCTTCCAGCACCGAATCGAGATCGAGGGTGTACGTGACGGGATCGATGTCGGCGAGGACCGGCGTGCCGCCCGCGGCCACGATCGCCGCGACCGTCGGAACGCACGTGCTCGCCGCCGTAATCACCTCGTCGCCGGGCTCGACGCCGACGCCGACGGCGCGCAGCGCGAGCTCGAGGGCGTCCGTGCCCGACGCGACGGCGACCGCCTCGCGCGCACCGCACCAGGCGGCGAGCTCCTCCTCGAACGCGCTCACCTCCGCCCCGCCGAGGAAGACGCCGCTGTCGAGCACACGTGCGTAGACGGCGTCGAGCTCACCGCGCAACTCCTCGTTCTGCCGCCGCAGGTCGAGGAACGGAACCGTCACTCCGCTCCGCCCCAGTAGCGCTCGCCGTGGACGCGGAAGTACTCGAGCGTCCGGCGGAGCCCGTCGTCGAGCTCGACCTCGGGCGACCAGCCGAGACGCTGCTCGAGCTTGGACGAGTCCGCGAAGTAGTCGCCGATGTCGATCGCGAGCCGGTCGGGCGGGAACGGGACGAGGTCGTACGCGCCGCCGCCGTTAAGGACGACGAGCCGCTCCGCGAGCTCGAGCAGGCTGACGGGCTCGCGCGAGCCGACGTTGAGGATCTCGCCCGCGACCGCGTCGTCGACGACCGCGAGGCAGAGCGCCCGCACGGCGTCGTCCACGTAGGTGAAGTCCCGCCGCTGCGAGCCGTCCCCGTAGATCTGGACGCGCTCGCCCGTCAGCAGCTGCTTGATCCAGATCCCGAGGAACGTCTGGCGGGCGTCGCGGACGCGCATCCGCGGGCCGTAAGTGTTCGTCAGCCGGAGGACGCTGACGGTGGGACCGTACAGGCGGCCGTAGAGGAGGTGGTACCACTCCGCGGCGAGCTTGTGGATCCCGTTGACGTCGACCGGCTCGACGGGATGCTCCTCGGAGACCGGCAGCGCCCGCGGACGGCCGTACACCTGGCGCGTGCCGGCGAAGACGATTCGCGCGTCCGGGTTACGACGCCGGCAGGTCTCCAGCAGCGCGAGCTGCGCCCCGCAGTTGAGCTCGAGGTCCCCGAACGGATCCTCCATCGAGTCGAGATGGCTCGTCTGGCCGGCGAGGTTGAAGAGGAGCTCGGCGCGCTCGACGAGCGGCGCGAGCCGATCGGAGTCGCGGAGATCGGCACGAACAACCTGAACCTCGTCGAGACCCTCGACGTTCGCCGGATTGCCGCCGTGGCCGGACACGAGGGCGTCGACGAGCGTGACGTCACAGCCGGCATCGACGAGCGCGAAGGCGAGGTTGGAGCCGATGAAGCCGAGGCCGCCGGTGATGAGGACGGTGCGGCCGCGGAGCCGGCCCGCAAGCTCGGCCGGTAGCACCGACGTCACCGCGGCATCGTCTTCCCGG
Source organism: Actinomycetota bacterium (assembly GCA_013813345.1). GTDB lineage: Bacteria > Actinomycetota > Thermoleophilia > Gaiellales > Gaiellaceae > Gaiellasilicea. The sequence continues at coordinate 1,160 of JACCRW010000262.1, read as the reverse complement.
CGGCCGCGAGTGCCTCCTCGGTGCCGGAGACCTGGACGACCGGGATCCCGAGCGTGCGGGCCGCCCGCATCGCGGCGCGGTGCTGGAAGCGCTGGCGTCGTCCCTCCAGCCGGCCGAGGTCGAGCACGAGCCCGACCTCCGCGAACGGCTCGAGGAACTCGTCCGCGACGGTCGGTCGACCGCCTCGGCGCTGCCGCCGCGCGTTCACGAGCAGCCGCGCGGCGCGCCAGAGGATGGCCGGCCGCGAGGTGCCGCCGCCTTCGAGCACGTAACGGCGCGCGCCCGGCACCGAGCGGTAGCCCTCGTTGCCGTTCGCCGCGCCGACGTAGGCCGGCTCGACTCCGGGGACGGCCTCGCAGACCGCGGCGGCGAGATCGGCGAGCGCCCCCTCATCGGCCCCGGCCAGCAGGACGAGCGGTTGCGGCGCGACCTCCACGCCCAGCGTGACCGGAGCGCCGAACCAGCGCACGTGCTCATGCAAGAGGTCGAGCTCGAGCACGTAGGAGCCGGGCCGCGCGGGCGCCGTCACGTCGACCGGGACGAGCGCGGTCTCGCCGGGGCGAACCGCGTGTGGAAACGGCGTCCGCAGCCCGTCCTCGACGACGACGCTTCCGTCCGCTCCTCGCCAGCGGTAGCTGACGCGAATCTGCGGCCATCCGAGCGTTCCCGGCGGCCAGGTGTGCGTGCCCTCGTTCGCGACCGTGACGTCGAGCGCGGCGGTCTCGCGGGCAGCGAGCGAGAGCCGATCTCGAAGCGGGCGCATGCAGGCGCGATACAGCTCCGGTGTCGCAGGCCGCCCGTGCCAGTGCAGATCCACCTCGGCCCGCGTGGCGCGGCGGAGGCCGTCCGGGGGAGATGCCGGCTCGCCCCAGGGATCCTCGGCGAGCGCCGCCTCGATCTGCGCAGCATCCTCATCGGGCACGGACGCAAGTGCGATCCCGATCCGATCCTCCGGCAAGTAGTAGGCGTGGTTGAGCGGCAGGCCGGCGACCCGCTTGCCGGGAAGCACGCGCTCGTAGCGACTGGACTTCTCGCGGCGGCGCTCGAGCGGATTGAGCAGGAGGTCGGTGTGGTAGATCGGCGCCTCCACGTAGCGGTGCGGGCCGAGGGCCTCGATCGGCCAGTGCGTGATCCCGGGGAACCAGAGGAGCGCGGGGTCG
>JACCRW010000364.1 GCA_013813345.1 Actinomycetota bacterium | reverse complement strand
CGTCCCGCCGGTGCCGAGACCGGCGACGAGGACGTCGATGCGATCGAGAGCCTCGACGATCTCCGCGCCGGTGCCCTCGTAATGCGCACGGGGGTTCGCCTCGTTCGCGTACTGGAACGGCATGAAGTAGGACGGGTCGCGTTCCGCGAGCTCGAGCGCCAGCCGGACGGCGCCGTTCGAGCCCTCCCCGCCGGGCGAGTCGACGATCTCGGCGCCGTAGAGGCGAAGCAGTCGCCGCCGCTCCTCGGTCGCGTTCTCGGGCATGACGCACGTGAGCGGGTAGCCCTTCAGTTTCGCCACGAGGGCGAGCGAGATCCCGGTGTTGCCGCTCGTCGGCTCGAGCAGACGGCGACCGGGCTCGAGCTCTCCCGTCGCTTCGGCCGCCTCGATCATCGCCTTCGCGACGCGATCCTTGATCGAGCCGGTCGGGTTCTGGCCCTCGAGCTTCGCGTAGACCGTGACCGGTCCCGGCGCGAAGCGCGAGAGCTCGACCAGAGGTGTGGAGCCGACGAGCTCGAGGAGACTAGGGGCGAGCGCTCTAGCGTCCACCGGTTTCCCGGCGTGCCGCTGGCAAGCGCAGGAGGGAGGGACAGTGCTCTGCACGGCCCTCCCGACGGAGCGCAGTCCAGCGGTGCGAGCGCTCCGCGGAGCCGGGCTCCGCCCGGCGGGAGCGGGGCGCGGCCGGGGAAGCGGTGGAGCCGCCGGCCATGGCGGGGAGGAGGATCACGGACTTCCCGTCCACCGCGGTGTCGAGCCCGTCGAGCGTGCGCACGTCCTCGCCGCCGAGGTAGACGTTCACGAACGGGGCCAGCTCGCCGTCTTCGAAGAGCTGCGACGCGAGCGCGGGATAGCGCACGGTCAGGTCCTCGAGCACGCCGCGGACGTCGTCACCCTCCGCCTCCACCTGGCGCTCGCCCCCGACCTCGGCGCGCAGCGTCGGCGGAATCCGAACGGCGGTCACGACGCCACTCCGCGCCCCGCGGCCTGACAGAATTCGACGTAATCGACGTACTCGGTGATGGTCGGGCTCTCGCCGCAGACCGGACACGCGGGGTCGCGTTTGACCGAAACCTCGTCGAACGTCGTCGCCAGCGCGTCGATCAGGAGCAGCCGCCCCCGCAGCGTCTCGCCGATCCCGAGCAGCACCTTCAGCGCCTCGCTCGCCTGCAGCGAGCCGACGATCCCGGGCAGGACGCCGAGGACGCCGCCCTCGGCGCAGCTCGGCGCCAGCTCGGGTGGCGGCGGCGTGGGGAAGAGGCAGCGGTAGCACGGACCCTCATGCGGCTTGAAGACCGTGACCTGGCCCTCGAAGCGGTAGATCGAGCCGTGCACGACGGGAATGTCGTGCCAGACCGAGGCGTCGTTGACGAGGTAGCGGGTGGGGAAGTTGTCGGCGCCGTCCACGATCACGTCCCAGCCCTCGCCCAGGATCCGCTCAACGTTCTCGGAGGTCAGCCGCTCCTCGTAGGTCTTGACGTCGACGTCCGGGTTCAGCGCCTCGATCGTCCGCTTCGCGGAGAGCACCTTCGCCTCGCCGATCCGCTCGGTCGAGTGGACGATCTGGCGTTGGAGGTTCGAGTCGTCGACGACGTCGGCATCGACGATCCCGATCGTGCCCACGCCTGCGGCGGCGAGGTAGAGGGACGCGGGCGAGCCGAGGCCGCCAGCCCCGATCAGGAGCACGCGCGAGGCGAGCAGCCGCTGCTGGCCGGCTTCGCCCACCTCCGGGATCAGCAGGTGGCGCGAGTAGCGCGCGCGCTGCTGGGGCGAGAGGGCGCGGGGCGTCTCGACGTCGAAGCCGTTCCGCTTCCAGTCGGTGAAGCCGCCGGTGAGCGAGCTGACGTTCTCGTACCCGAGCTCGGCGAGCGATTTCGCCGCGAAGGCCGAGCGCGAGCCGCCGGCGCAGTAGACGACGAGCTCGCGCGAGCGGTCGGGTAGCAGGCCCTCGATTCGCGACTCGAGCTGGCCGCGCGGAACGTGGATCGCGCCCGGAATCGTGCCCTCCTCCCACTCCTCGCGCTCGCGCACGTCGAGGAAGAGCGGCGGCTCGGACGAGGCGGCCCGCTCGCGCGCGTCGGCTGCGCCGATCTCGTCGATCTCGGCCTTTGTCCGGGTCAGGAGGTCGCGGTAGCTCGCCATTGCTTCAAGAAGGATAGTCGTTCCTTCTCAGGCTGAAACGCCTGGCGTCCGCTGGGTGTTCCCGGCGAAGGATGATGCGGCCGTGCGGATCCTGTTCAGCTGCATCCCGACCGAGGGGCACGTCCGACCCATCGTGCCGCTCGCGCGGGCGCTCGCGGCGGCGGGGCACGAGGTGACATTCGCGACCGGGGCGGATCGGGAGAAGGACGTCCTCGCGGCGGGCTTCTTGCACGTGACCGCCGGTCTTTCCGAGCACGAGACGCGCGGACCCGCGGCCATGCAACGCCGCGAGCTGGAGTCGATTCCGATCGACGCCAGGCGGCGATTCGGCTTCAGCCGGATCTTCGGGCTCGTGCACGCCCCGCCGAAGCTGCCCGAGCTGCTCGCGCTCCTCCGGTCGCGACCGTTCGACGCGATCGTCCACGACAGCGGCGATCTCGCGGCGCCGGTTGCGGCTGCGGCACTTGGCCTTCCGTCGATCAACCACTCGTTCGGCGCGATGATCCCGCTCTCGATCCTCGAGCTTGCCGGCGAGCTCGTCGAGCCGCTCTGGCGGGGCCAGGGACTCGAGCCGGAGCCGTATGCGGGCTCGTTTCGCGGTCTCTACGTGGACATCTCCCCGCCGAGCTTCGCCTGGGAGGAACCGCAGGGAGCGAGCATCCGCCTTCGCCCTTTCGAGCAGGAGTCGGACGAGGTACCGGAGTGGTTGGCGCAGCTCGAGCGACCGCTCGTTTACGCGACGCTCGGGACGATCTTCAACGCTCCGGCGCTCTTCCGACCGCTGCTCGACGGTCTGGACGAGGTGCCGGCTGTTCTCGTGACCACCGGTCGAAACGTCGATCCCGACTCTCTGAAGCCGGTTCCTGCGCACGTTCGCATCGAGCGCTTCGTCCCGCAGGCGCAGGTTCTGCCGAGCTGTGCGGCGGTGGTGACCCACGGGGGCTCGGGAACCACGCTCGGCGCGCTCGCGCACGGGCTACCGCTGCTTCTCGTGCCGCAGGGCGCGGATCAGTTCGACAATGCGGCCCGGTGCAAGCGGGTCGGCGCGGCGATCGTGCTGAGGCCCGACGAGGTGACACCCGACGCTGTGCGAGCGGGGCTCCGGCGCCTCGTCGATGAACCGTCGTTCCGTCTCGGCGCCGAAGCGGTCGCGGCTGAGATCGCGTTGATGCCGACTCCGGCTGACGCTGCCGCCGCGGTCGAGGCCCACATAGCCGCTCGCTAGGCTGGATCGCGTGTCCTCACGCGTCCGAGTCGCGCTCGTCGTC
>JACCRW010000356.1 GCA_013813345.1 Actinomycetota bacterium | reverse complement strand
GAGCTCGCGCTCGGCGATCCCGAGCCCGTTGATCGCGACAAGCGTGCGGAACTTGAGCCGGTGGTCGTCGAGGATTGGGAGGATCTCGGCCTGGAGGAACTCGCGCACCGCCTCGGCGAGCTCCTGCGGGGTCGGCCGGTCATGCTGCATGTTGAATCAGATCCAGCAGCTCGTACTCCATCTCGGCGGCCAGGCGCCCGAGCACCGCGAGCTCGACCGAGCGCTCCTGGCCGTTGAAGTGGCGTCGCGACTGGGTCAGACAGCCGGTCGCCCACTTGACGTTGCCGAAGACCTCCCAGACGAGCAGCTCCTCCAACGAGACCTCGCGTCCGGTCAGCTCCGCGTAGCGCTCGAGATAGGGCTCGGCGTTGGCAATCCCGCCGAGCCGCCGCTGGTCGGCTCCGAAGCGCCAGGCGCGGACGAGCGGCCAGGCGAGATCCTCAACGGGGTCGGAGAGGTGGGCGAACTCCCAGTCGAGCACGGCGACGAGACCGTGCTCGTCGACGGCGAGGTTGCCGATCCGCCAGTCGCCGTGCGAGACCACCGGCTCGCGGTGGCGAGGGAGCCGCTCCTTCACCCAGAGCAGGCCGAGCTCGATCGCAGGGTGCGGCTCGCCGACCGAGTCGAGCTCCTCGTAGAAGCGCGCGACGGCGTCGCCCTGCTCGAGGAACGGCAGCCGCTCGGGGGGGATCGCGTGTATCTTCGCGAGCTCGTCGGCGAGCTGGAGGTCAAGTCCGGGCGGAGGGTTCTTGACGATCCGGCGGCCGATCGTCTCGCCGTGCACGCGCTCCATCACGAACGCCTCGCGTCCCTCGATCGCGCCGAGATAATCGATCGGCTCGGGCACCTTGACGCCCGCTTCGTACGCGGCGCGGAGCACCTCGAACTCCTGCTCGAGCGAGAGCGTTCCCTGGTGGATGACGCCGCCGGCCGCGCGCCGAATCAGGAGCTCGCGCCCGCCCACATCGACCGCCCACGCTTCCTTCGAGGCGCCTCCCGCCAGCAGCACCGCCCGCTCGACCGGCTGGCCGAGCGCCGCGGCGAAGGCGTCTCTCACAGCACGAGCTCCGCCATCACCTGGAGCGCCTCGGGCTGCTTGACCTGGAGGACGATCGTCGAGATCCCCGCCTCACGCCAGGCCCCGAGTCGTTCCGCGATTCGGTCCTTCGGGCCGACGAGCCCGATCTCGTCGACGAGCTCGTCCGGAACGGCCATGGCCGCTTCGCCCTTTTGCCCATCGAGGTAGAGCTCCTGGACGCGCGCCGCGGCCTCCTCGAAGCCATAGCGCTGGGTGAGCGTGTTGTAGAAGTTCTTCCCGCGCGCGCCCATGCCGCCGACGTAGAGCGCGAGCATCGGCTTCAGCAGGTCGCGGCACATCTGGACGTCGTCGCCGACGACCACGGGACAGAGCGGCGCCACGTCGAAGCCGTCCGGCGCGTGCTCGAGCGAGGGGCCGTGAACCTCGCGGAAGCGCTGCGGCGAGAAGAAGATCGGGAGCCAGCCGTCGGCGATCTCGGCCGCGAGCGCGACGCTCTTCGGCCCGATCACGGCGAGGTAGATCGGGACGTCCGCGCGCAGCGGCTTCACGATCAGCTTCAGCGGCTTCCCGAGCCCGGTCGCGTCGTCGCCCGCGTAGGGGATGTCGTAGTGCGGGCCGTGGTGCTCCACTGTCTCGCGGCGGAGCGCGGAGCGGACGATCTCGACGTATTCGCGCGTGCGGCCGAGCGGCTTGCCCCAGGAGACGCCGTGCCAGCCCTCGACGACCTGTGGTCCGGACATGCCGAGGCCGAGGAGGACGCGGCCGCCCGACAGGTGATCGAGGCTCGCGACCGTCATCGCAGTGGCGGCCGGCGTGCGCGCCGGCATCTGCATGATCGCGGTCCCGATCCCGATCTGCTCGGTCGTCGCGGCGATCCAGCTCGCGACGGTGACGGCGTCCGTTCCGTACGCCTCGGACGTCCAGGCGGAGTGGAAGCCGAGCCTGTCTGCCTCCTGCGCGAGCGCGACCGCGGTCTTCGGGTCGTCGTAGCCGAGCTGGAGTCCGAGCTTCATCGCGTCCCATCGACAACATGCCAAGTGACAGCTATTCTTGGTGCGCGGCGCGTCCAGGCATCTGCTGCCTTGCAGCGGATCCTGTGATGTGCCGTTTTCATATTCCAGTCGGATAGACGGTCGGGCGTGGAACGATCGCGAGTCCAGCATCCGCAACCGCGCCCGTCGCCCAGTGCGTCGCGAGGCAGGGCGCGAAGTCATCCCAAAGCAGATGCTGGCCAATCGGGGCTGCTCCGATTCGAACAGCCTCGCTGACTGCGTAGGCGACGAGATCCGGGAGTTGAAGGATCTCGCGATCGAGTGGATGCCAATCTGGGTTGATCCACATGGGACGATCGAGTAGCAACTCGAAGTTCGGCTGAACCGGGAGAGAACTTGTCATCGTAGTTCTCATGGCCAACATCTGGCCGCTGCGAAAGAACTTTTCGTGTGTCTGAGGAGCGCGAGCCGTTGGTGGAGGAACGCGTAGGCGATTCCCTCGGCCGGGCGCGGGGATGCGCGTTGAATCTCCGCCGACTTGTCCACAACGATCGCGTAGATGACGGACCGGTACTTCTTGAAGAGCGATCCTAGGCTTCGACGAAGCGCGTCGAGGTCAGGCCCGGTCAATGCGGCATAGCCGGGCGGCCGAAGCGGGCTCCGCCCGCTCGCGATTCGCCGTTGAGCTTGGGCGAAGTAGCTGCCTTTGAGCTCAGTATTCGCCCAGGGCTGCGTTCGCCAGCCAGGGAACATCCTGTCCTTGATCTCTGAGATATCCCGCGCGATGTCCGCCCGTGACGCCTGGTGAATACCAACAGCAGCCAGAATAAAGAGCGGACTTGCGCCAACCGCAAGGCGCCACGTACCTGAGTCGAGCTGTCGGCGCATGTTCGTCTCGCCGCTCTCATCCACGTAGAACAAGAGCACTAGGTCCCCTCGTCAAGCTTCCGTTGCGCCTCTTCGAGCCTACTCTTGAGCTCATCCTGTTCGGATCGTCGAACCTCGTTCTGCCTCTCCAGTTCAGGAAGGACGCGGCGTTCGTACTCGTCGTTTGTTGCCGCAATCCGCGCATCAAGACTTTCGATGTATCTGTCTAGCTCGCCGTCGGGAGCGCGAAGTCGAACGGAGTCGCCGTACAGCCGTGGAGGATGCATGCTTATGGACAAGCTGAATCCGGGAGGAGCGTCAAAAACTCCGCTACCGCCGAAGATCGCACGCCAGTACTCGTCTGGTGAGGGCGTTAGAGGAACGTCGATCAGCAGGAGACCGGTCGCGGTTGGATCCACTCCGACAACTTGAGGACCGCCATGGGTAACGCGCCAGGACTTACTCATAACCCAGACTAAACAGAGTGAAGGTAGTTGTCACAACTGAGGCACCATGCCCTCCGCGCCCTCGACACGCGGGCCTGGGACGTTCGGGAAGCGGAACGGGAGCGGCTCGCGGCCGGGTTGGCAGACCCAGGCTTGGCCGGTCTCGTCGCTGCGGCCGGCGGCGAGGATCGCGGCGGCGATCTGCTCGGGCTCGAGCAGCGGGAAGCCGGCGGCGGCGAGGGTCGGCTGCGCATCCTCGGTCATCGGCGTTCGGACGATCCCGGGGCAGACGAGGTTGATCCGGATCCCGCGCGGCTCGAGCACTGGCGCCAGCGAGCGCGCATAGCCGACGACTGCGTGCTTCGTGAGCACGTAGAGCGGATCGGACTCCATCGGGATCAGGCCGGCGAGCGACGCCGTGACGACGAAGGCGCTGCCTTCGGCCATCCTCGGCGCGAGCGCCTGGACGCCGAAGACGACGCCGTCGACGTTGACGCCGAGGATCCGTCGATAGTCCTCGAGCGAGCCG
>JACCRW010000254.1 GCA_013813345.1 Actinomycetota bacterium | reverse complement strand
TCCCAGACATCCACGACACGAAAGCCGTTGTCGGTTGGACCGGCAGCGTGGGAGAGGATCCCGCCGCCTGACCAGTCACTAAGCGAGTTGAGACCCCGGCCGTCGGTGAGACGTGCGGCAACCTGCTCATACTGCTCTTGGGTCCCGCCCGGACTGTCATGCACCATCAAGATCGCCATCGGATCCTCCTGGTCGGTTGCTGGTGATGCGATTTTCTCAGCAGGCGCGATCGGGGTCAAGCCGTGGCGGGCCTGACGATGCCCTTTGCTTCGAAGCGGAGCATCATCGAGAGTGCTCTCGCAGGTTCGTGTACAAAATGACGGCCGACAACGGTGGAGCACAGCGAACCCCTCCCCAGCCTGACGCCAGCTACTGCCAGCTGAAGCAGCGCCGTGTCGACCGTCCCCGTTGGACTCGACGGTGACGTGACGATCGTATGCGACCAGTCGCGGCGGCGGCTCTCCGGCCTGGGCGAGTGATGCTTCTATGTTTGTCAAGTCGCTAGATGAGTAGTTCCACGGCTTTGTAAGGACCGAGAGCAGTCAGGTCGAAGTCGGCGGTGCCTAGTTCGCACGTCGACCGAAGGGGGCCACGATGCTCGCCGACCTCGACCTGTTGCTGATTGCGGTTCTGCGCCGCGGACGATCTCCTGCCTGATCGACCGAGAAACGCGAGGCGCAGCCTGATCGACGCGGCCTCGCAGCCCAGGCCGGTCAGCAGACCGTCGGCATGAGGCACGTTGCCCGGCCGGATGAACACCGCCGCCCGCTCGATCACTCGACCATCGGTCAGCGCAACGCCGTCAAGAGGTCGTCCTCGACCACCAGCCGTGCGATCTCGCCGCGAACGATCCGCACCCCGCGTGCCTCCAGCTGGACGTGCTCGGCTGGGGTCAGGTCATAGGTGTGGACAAAAAAGACCACGTCGTCGGGACCACTGCCGCACCAGCTGTGTGTGCTGGACTGAGCCGGGCACGGTGCCGAGAACACCGATGGGCTGGTCGCGGACCTCCCACCCGTGGCAGTAGGGGCAGTGCAAGAGATCCCGCCCCCACCGCTCGCGGACGCCAGGGATCTCGGGCAGCTCGTCGCGAACACCGGTCGCGATCAGGATCCGCCGCGCCTTCAACACCCGGCCACCGGCGAGACGAACGACGAACGCGCCCTCAACCCCGACCACGTGATCCTCGAGCAACTCCACGCCGTAGCCGGTCACCTCGGCCCGTCCGGCGGCCAGTAGGTCGGCCGGCGACATCCCGTCGCGGGACAGGAATCCCTGCATGTGGGCCGCGGGAGCGTTTCGCGGCGCTCCGGCATCGACCACAGCAACCCGGCGCCTTGCCCGGCCGAGCACAAGAGCGGCACTCAAACCGGTCGCGCCGCCCCCGACCACCACCACGTCATAGCTGGGCACCTTCGTAGCGATCATCTCCATACGCCGACGGTGCATGAGCGGTCCGGATTCGGCAAGTTTTGTTGCTGTTTCTGGGAATGAGTAACTAGGAGGGGCTAGCTCGTCGTGCGGGCTACTCGAGCAGACGACCCGCTGCGTCGAGCTCCGGCCCGCGGGCCAGCGCCGCGACTTCGGAGGAGGGCCGCGGGATCGGCTCGCGCGTCACGATCCCCTCGCCGGCCCACACGAGGTTCACCTGGAGCTCGGGGTCCTGCTCGGGGAAGTCGATGCGGTTGTGCGCCCCGCGGGTCTCTCGTCGCTTGAGGGCGCAATCGAGAGTCGCGCGAGCGGCGAGGAGCGAGCCCTGGAGGTCGAAGGCATGGGCGAGGTCGTCGTAGCCGGCGATGTCGGGCCGCACCTCCATGGCGCCCGCTCGTGCGGCCACGTCGTCGAGCCGAGCAAGCCCCTCGCGGAGTCCGGCCTGGGAGCGGATCACGCCGGCGCACTCGGACATCAGGTCGCGCACCGCGCGCTGCAGCGGACGCGCGAACTCCTGGCCGCGGCGAGCGAGGAGGTCGTCCACCTCCTCGCGGGCGACGGCGATCGCGACCCGGTCGCGCACCTGCACGTCGAGCTCGGCCGACCACCGGGCCGCCTCGGCGCCCACGATCCGGCCGAACACCAGGCACTCGGCCAGCGAGTTGCCCCCGAGACGGTTGGCGCCGTGCACGCCGGTCGCGCACTCCCCCACCGCGTACAGCCCTTCGACGTCCGTCGCGTGTGTCTCCGGGTCGACCCGGACACCGCCCATCGAGTAGTGGGCGGTCGGGGCGACCTCGATCGGCGAGCGCGTGATGTCGAGCATCGCCAGGTCGAGGAGCTGCCGGTACATGCGCGGCAGCCGGCGGAGCACCAGCTCGCGGTCGATGTGGGAGATGTCGAGGAGCACGCCGCCATGCTCGGTTCCGCGACCCTCTGCAATCTCGGTGTAGTTGGCGAGAGCGACACGATCGCGGGTCGAGAGCTCGAGCCGCTCGGGGTCGTAGCGCTCCATGAAGCGCTCGCCGCCGGCGTTGCGGAGGATCCCGCCCTCGCCGCGCACCGCCTCGGTCACGAGCATCCCGGCGGACTCCTCGGGGAAGACCATTCCGGTCGGGTGGAACTGGACGAGCTCCATGTCCCGCAACCGGCAACCCGCCTCGGCGGCCAGGCGCATCGCGTCGCCGGTGTTCTCGTCGCGCCGGGAGGACGAGCGACGCCAGATCCGAGTGTGACCGCCCGCGGCGAGGACGACCGCGTCCGCGACGATCACCCAGCGGCTCCCGTCCTCGACGTCGAAGCCGTAGGCGCCGAAGACGCGACCGTCGTGCACGAGCAGCCGCGTCACGTAGACGTCGTCGCGCATCGCGACACCCAGCTCCGCGGCGCGGCGGACGAGCGTCCGCTGGATCTCGCGGCCCGTGTAGTCGCCGGCGAAGCAGGTGCGCCTGTAGCTGTGGGCGCCGAAGTAGCGCTGTGTCAACCGCCCGTCGTCCTCGCGGGCTAGCTGAGCGCCGTAGCGCACGAGATCGTCGATCGCGGCCGGCGCCTCGCGGCAGAGCAGCTCCACCGTGCGCGGGTCGGCGAGCCAGTACGACTCGCGGAGCGTGTCGGCGGCGTGTTGCTGCCAGGTGTCCTCGGGATCCATCGTTGCGAGGGCGGCGTTGATCCCGCCGGAGGCGAGCACCGTATGCGCGTCGTCGCGCCGGCGCTTGCCGACACAGAGCACCTGCACCCCCTGCTCTGCCAGCTCGATCGCTGCCCTCAGCCCGGCGGCGCCGGTCCCGATGACGAGAACGCTCGTGGACGCGCGCTGCTCGTTCATGTCGCGTAGGCCGCGACGACGAGGCCGAGGACGATGAGGAGCCCGGCGGCGGAGAGCGCGCCGACCAAGGCGGGCAGCGACACCGCCCGTTTGCGGGGAGGCGCGCCGGACGATCCCGTCCGACCCAGCTTTGCGAACCCGAACTCCTCGGCATGGATCTGTCCCTCCGGAACCCCCTGAGCCGTCAGCTGGGCTCTCAGGTTGTCGATCATGGCCGGCGGTCCGCAGATGAGCACGTGCGCGGAGGCGAGATCCGGCTGCTCCTCCGCGAGTCGGCTCGCGGTGAGAAAGCCCTCCCGATCCCTCGCGACGACAGAGACGCGAAAGTCGTCGCGGCGACGCGCGATCGCCTGGAGCTCGTCGAGGAAATGCGCCTCCTCGTCGTGCTCGACGCAGTAGTAGAAGTCGATCGACTGGCCGCTCCGGTCGCCGAGGCTGCGGGCCATGCTCAGGAACGGCGTCACGCCGATCCCTCCCGCCAGCCAGATCTGCCGACCGCTCGGCACGTTCCAGTGCGAGAAGGAGCCGTACGGGCCTTCGACGACGGCTGCCGCGCCCGGCTCGAGCCTGCGCAGGGCGCGCGTGTAGTCCCCGATCGCCTTGACGGTCACTCTCAGCGTCGGCTCGCCCGGGGACGCCGTGATCGAGAAGGGGTGGAACTGGTTGCCGACCTCCCCGGCCCGGATCGAGAAGACCTGACGCTCCACCGAGAGCTCGAACGGGTGCAGCTCCTCGGTGAGGGCGAGCGAGCGGAAGCCGACGAAGACGAACTGCCCTGGCATGAAGGCGAGCGGCCGGCCGAGGGGCTCCATCGCGATCTCGGTGACGGACTCGTCGAGCCGGTTCACCGCAGTGACGCGGTACCTGCGGCGCCGGACGAGCACGTTGCCGAACAGGGAGCGATAGGCAAACGCGGCGATGCCGAGGGTGGCCAGCGCCGCCAGGTAGCGGTTCAGCGCAACCGATTGGGCCTTCGCCCCGTCCGTCGTGAACACGTGGTAGGAGGCCGCGAGGAAGATGAACCCGAACGTGCGCTGGACGTAGACGAAGACCTCGTGTCCGAGCCGGACGAAGAGCGTGGTCAGGATCGACACCGTCATCGCCCCAAACGCGAGCACCCCGGCGAAGACCGTCCAGCCCGCGCCAGGCCCCAGGAGATTGACGGCCGTGCCGGTGGAGATGGTCGCGCGCCCGGCGAGGATGAAGAGCACATGGCCGAGCAGCAACGTGAAGGCGACCTGACCCAGGATCCGATGGGCCTTGTACATGCGGTCGAGGCCTCCGAAGAGCGCCTCGACGACCCGCAGCCGCGCGCCGAGCACGAGGTTGAGCGCGAACGCGGCCGTACCGGCGAGTGCGCAAAGGACCGCAATGCTCGTCAGGCTCGCGAAGGAGCCGCTGAAGCGAGCATCGAGGGGCGCCGAACGCGCCCAGAGGAGGAGCGGCGCGGCGCAGAGGACGTTGAGTGCTACCGGGCCGAGCAGCGGAGCGAGCTTTCCGAGCGTCTTGGACACGTTCCCTCTTTACTGGACGATACGTCTCGTACAGCAAACCTAGCATAAAGACGAGACGTCTTGTCTAGGTGATACTATCGCCGGATGGCAGACATCGCCTCCGATCAGGTCGAGCCGCCTCGCGAGCGCGGGCGTCGCCGCAGCGAGCACTCTCATCGAGCGATCGTCGCCGCGACGCAGGAGCTCCTCGTCGAGGTCGGCTACCGGGAGCTGACGATCGAGGGCGTGGCGGCAAGGGCGGGCGTCGGCAAGCAGACGATCTATCGCTGGTGGCCCTCGAGGGCAGCGCTCGCGCTCGAGGCCTACCTCGCCGGCTCCGATGCGGTGCTCCAGCCCCGACTCGACGATGGGCCGACGCAGGAAGACGTCAGGCAGCTCCTCGACTGGCTCGTCGCCGTGCTCGTGGAGCCGATCGGAGG
>JACCRW010000326.1 GCA_013813345.1 Actinomycetota bacterium | reverse complement strand
TGGCGTAGGTGTCCGCATCGCCGGTGCCGATGCTGCCCGCGTTGACGTCGCCGCCGCGCTGGCCGTAGAGCCGCGCGTAGACCTTCCGCTTGAACTCCGGCTTTCTCGCCCCGTACGGCGGGTTGCCGACGACGGCGTCGAACTCGATCCGGTCGATCTCGGCGAAGTCGTCCACGGCGGCGTCCGTCACCACGCGCTCGGCCTCCGTGAAGATCTGTCCCTGCCGCTCCGGCGAGTGGAGCAGCATGTCGTGGACGTAGAGCTGCGGGCTCACCTCCTCGGCGCCCTCCCCGAGCAGGAACAGGCGGATCGCGGCCAGCGACAGCGCGAACGAGTCGATGTCTGCACCGTGGAGCTGCCGCTCGACGACGTGGCGGTACGCGGCCGCAGGTGCGATCCCGTCGGCCGCGTGTCGTTCGATCAGGGCCTCGACGATCCCTTCGAGGAAGTGCCCCGAGCCCATGCACGGATCGAGCACCTTCGAGTCGCGCGTCAGTCCGAGCTTCGAGACCATGTAGTCCACGTCGCCGCGCGGCATGTAGAAGGCGCCGAGCTTGGCCTGCTGTGTCCGCCGGGCCGAGAGCAGGCTTTGGTAGATGTCGCCGACGTGGCGATTCGTCAGCGCCTCGAAGCTCTTGGTCGAGAGGTCGAAGATCAGCTCGGCGAGCACGTCCTTCGTCGGCCGGAAGTAGTCGTAGGCGTCCTCGCGGTAGACGAGCGGGAAGCGCTCGGCGGCGAGATCGAACGCAACCTGGATGAGGTCGCGCCAGCTGTTCTGCTCGATCACGCCCGCCTGGATCTCGGGCGTCAGCTCGTGCCGTAGCGCGCGGTAGGCCCGCTCGTCTTCGGGGTCCCAGGTTCTCGCGGTGTCGTGGATCCGGCGGCGCAGCAAGCCGAGGAAGACCGCGGCCGTCGTCGGGCTCGTGTCCGACTTCGCCCGGGGCAGGAACTCGCGCATGATCCGGTAGAAGCCGGGCAGGTTGCGGTCCTCGAAGAGGCTGAGGAAGAAGACCTTGTTCAGGTAGTTGAGCGCCGCCTGCGTGACCATCTCGCCTGCGACCCTGGGCTCGCTGTCGCGGCCGATCTCGGCCACCTTGCGCTCGTAGAGCTGCCGCATCCGCCTGAGCGCCTCCGGCCGCGCGAGCAGCCAGCCACCGAACTCGCCGACGAGCCCGGGCTGGTCTGACTTCACCACCTGGATCGCCTGGTTCACCTGCGTCCGCAGGTCGCTCTCGATCTGGTCGAGGTGGTAGAGCAGGATCTCGCGCAGGCGCTCGCGGTCGACGATCTCGAGGGCGAACTCGCCGCGGAGCTGGAACTCCTTGACGCGCTCCCACCGCCAGATCTCGGTCAGCTCCTCGTAGTCGACCTCGCCGAGCAGCGACGGATCAGCCACGGTCTTGCGGACGAAGAAGCGCGTCCGTTCCGGCTTGCCGCAGTAGAGAACGAGGAACGGCGGCGGCTGGGCGAAGTCGTCGCTCCGGGCATATCCGATCAGCTGGCGCTTCGCCCGCTCGAAGTCGATGCTCGAATCGAGGGCGTCGTAGCGCTTGATCTCGCACAGGACGACCGGCGCGTTGCCGATCAGGTAGAGGCCGTCGTAGCGGCCGGTCTCGCGCGCGCTCTTCAGCCGGCGCAGCGCGAGCGTGCGCTGCTCGGCGAAGTGCTCGCCGTGCGCCTCGGTCGTCTCGCGCCCCGGGTAGCCGAACGCCCGCGTCAGGTCGAGGTCGAAGAGCTTCGAGTGCACCTCCGCCTCGCTGTAGGCGCGCTTCTGCGACTCGGGGATCTCGAAGCTGGGAAGGCGGATCGACGTCAACGGGCACGTCTCACGAGCGTGCCTGCCAAATCGTGACGAGAGTGTGTCGACACCGTGACGATTCTCGCAGTCGAATCGGACCGGCCCGCTCGTCGTCCCGATCCTACGAGCCTCTTACGAGCTCGAGTGCGGCTTTGAGTGCCTGGAGTTGGCGGTCGTGGCGCGGCGGCTGGACGGCGGCGTCGAGGTAGGCTCGAGCGTATGGGCGAGATCGCGCTCGAGCTTGCCTTCGCGATCGCGGCGATCGCGCTCGGGACGACGCTCGTCGTCCTCCGGGAGCGCCTCGGCGCCCAGGCGCGAGCCCAGGGTCACGGAGTGGCCCCGTTCGGCTACCTCCTGATCGGGGTGATCCTCGTCGCCTCGGGCGCGTTCGTCGTCGCAAATCTCTGAGCCATTTCGCCTCGCGCGTATTGCGGGCGCTTATTTCGACGTTCGGTCGTGGCGCGGCCTCTCCAGCTCCACCGATCCCAGATAACGCACAGGAGCAGGATATTTATAGCGACCACAACAAGATGGTATGTTCCGTGCATGTCCTCGAAGCCGGGACGGCGAGAGCAGAACAAACGCCGGACGCGGGTGCGGATCGTGGAGACCGCCCGCCGCCTGTTCGCCGAGCGCGGCTTCGACGCGGTCACCGTCGTGGAGGTCGCGCGGACGGCCGGGGTGTCGGAAGGCACGGTCTTCAACTACTTTCCGGCCAAGGAAGACCTGTTCTACGACGGGATGCAGGCGTTCGAGACCCTGCTCGTGCAGGCGATCCGCGAGCGCCCAACCGGCGAGTCGCTGCCCGGCGCCTTCCGTCGATTCGTCCTGGAGAGCACGACGCGTCTCGCCGCCGAGGAGGTCACCGAGATGGTCGCCGACGCGGCGCGCGTGATCGCGGAGAGCCGGGCGCTTCAGACGCGTGAGCGGGCGATCGTCGCCCGCTACACGGAGACCCTTGCCGCATTGATCGCCGAGGAGACAGGGGCAGGCGAGCGCGACCTCGAGCCGTGGGCGGTGGCTAGCGCGCTCATGGGCGTCCAGCAGGGGCTCGTGGACTACATCCGTGCGGCCGCGGTCGGAGGCCGGCGCGGGCCGACACTTGCGGAGGCTGCCGAGGCGCAGGCCGAGCAGGCCTTTGCGCTGCTGGAGACGGGCCTGCGCGGCTATGCGATCAGGGCCCGCTGAGCGCGATAGATCTCAGCTGCAGCGACGCGTAGGAGGCGGATTCAGACACCAGTTGGACGTATTGTCGAGCGAATGACAATCGGGATTACGTGCGGTTCTTTTCCCCAAGCTCA
>JACCRW010000320.1 GCA_013813345.1 Actinomycetota bacterium | reverse complement strand
CCCCAGGAACGTGAGCAGGCTCATACCTCCAGGCTAACCGCTTCGGCCAGCGTGAAACGGCCGCGCCAGAGCGCGCTGCCGGCCACCGCGCCTTCGCAGCCGAGCTTCTTGATCGCGCGGAGATCGTCGAGCGAGGCGATCCCGCCGGCCGCGAGCACCGGTAGCCCCGAGACCTCGAGCACCGTCGCGAGCAGCTCGAGGTCGGGGCCGGCGAGGGAGCCGTCGCGGCTCGTGCTCGTGACGAGCAGGCGGGTGACACCCGCGACGCGGCACTGCTCCGCGAGCTCGGCCGCGGTTGCGGTCGAGCGCTCGGCCCAGCCCTGCACTGCGACGCGCCCGTCTCGGACGTCGACGGCGACGACGAGGCGCTCGTCGAAGCTCTCCACGGCCCGAGCGAGGAAGGTTGGCTCGAGCGCCGCGGTGCCGACGAGCACTCGGGCCGCTCCGTCAGCGAGGGCGCCGGCGATCGCCTCGAGTGTGCGGTAGCCGCCGCCGACCTGGATCGGCACCTCGGTTGCCGCGGCCACGCTGCGAACGAGCTCGGCCGTGGGGGAGCCGCGGAAGGCGCCGTCCAGGTCGATGAGATGGAGCCACGACGCGCCTTCGGACGCGAAGCGCGCCGCCGCGACCGCGGGATCTCCACCTTCGACCGTGATCCGCTCCGGATCGCCCTGCGCCAGCCGGACCACTCTGCCGGCAAGAACGTCGATCGCGGGATAGACCGTGAAACCCTGTGCTGGCACGTTAGCATGCTAACATGCAAATATGGACGCCGAGACCGTGGATGATCCCCGGCCGATCGAGCCGCTTCCGGGCCTGGACGAGCTCGCCGCGGCGATCGTCAGCCTGCGCTCGACCGACGAGCTGAAGCGATTCCTGCGCGACCTCTGCACCCTGCCCGAGCTCGAGGCGCTCACCCACCGCTGGCAGACGGTGCGCCTGCTCGAGGAGGGGGTGCCGTATCTCGAGATCGCCGGCCGCGTGCCGACGAGCACGGCCACGGTCACCCGCGTCGCCCAATGGCTGCGGCACGGCACCGGCGGCTACCGAATCGCGCTCGAGCGCGCGCGCAGGAAGAAGTAGTGGCGCCCGCCCGTTTCACGCGCGCCGGCGCGAACGGCCGGCTGACGCTCGCCGTCCCCTCCAAGGGCAGGATGTCGGAACCGGCTCTGCGCATCTGCGCCGACGCCGGTCTCGGCTTCGAGGCGACCGAGCGCGCCCTGCTCGTGCCGTGCTCGAACGCGCCTGTCGACCTGCTCCTCGTCCGCCCGAGCGACATCCCCGAGTACGTGCAGGACGGCGTCGTCCACCTTGGGATCACCGGCGCCAATCTCGTCGTCGAAGCCGACGCCGACGTGCTCACGCTCGCGGAGCTCGGCTTCGCCCGCTGCACGCTCCAGGCGGCGGTGCCGGAGGACTCCGTCTATCAGGATCTCGCCTCGCTCGCCGGGCTTCGCGTCGCCACCGCCTATCCGGTGACGACACGGGCCTGCCTCGAGCGGCTCGGGATCGCCGCCGAGCTGGTGCCTGTCTCGGGCTCGGTCGAGGCCGCGCCGCGACTCGGTCTCTCCGACGCGATCGTCGATCTCGTCTCGACAGGCTCGACGGCGAGCGCGAACGGCCTTCGCCTCGTCGGCACGCTCCTCGAGTCGCAGGCCGTGCTCGTCGGGAGCGAGGCTGCGGTGGCCGAGCAGCGCGAGCTCGTGGAGCGCTTCCAGCTGATGCTCTCCGGGGTCGTGGCCGCTCGCCGGCGCCGCTACCTGATGATGAACGCGCCCGCGTCGGCTCTGCCCGAGCTCGAGCGCCTGCTGCCGAGCATGGGTGCGCCGTCCGTGCTCGAGCTCGCCGCAGAGGGACAGATCGCGATCCACGCGGCCGTGGAGGCGGACGAGCTCTGGAACCTGCTCGCGCCGCTCAAGGCTGCCGGCGCCTCGTCGATCCTCGTCCTACCGGTGGAGCGGCTCGTTCCATGAGGGGAACCGGGCTGGAGGACGTTCTGCCGCGCGTCGCCGAGATCGTGGCCGACGTCCGCGAGCGCGGCGACGCAGCGCTGCTCGAGTGGACGGAGCGGCTGGATGGTCCATTCGAGGCAGAGCAGTCGCTGCGGGTCTCGGCCGACACGCTGGCCGCCGCGAGCGTCGAGGACGACGTGCTCGAGGCGGTTCGCTCGCTCGCCGCCGCCGTGCGCGAGGTCGCGCTCCCGCAGCGGCCGGCGGACACGCGCGTCGAGGCGGTGTCCGGGATCGCCACCGAGCGGCGCTGGCTCCCGCTCGAGTCCGTCGGCGTCTACGTGCCGGGCGGTCGGGCCGCGTATCCGTCCTCCCTCGTGATGGCCGCCGTTCCCGCGCAGGTCGCGGGCGTCGAGCGAATCGTCGTCGTGACCCCGGGCCCAGCCGAGGTGACGCTGGCCGTAGCGCGCGAGCTCGGGCTCGACGAGATCTACGCGGTCGGCGGTGCCCAGGCGATCGCCGCGCTCGCCTACGGAACAGAGGCGATCGCACCGGTCGACAAGATCGTCGGGCCGGGCAACCGCTATGTGACCGCGGCGAAGCTCCTCGTCTCGAGCCGGGTTGGGATTGACCTCCCGGCCGGGCCGAGCGAGGTCGTCGTAATCGCCGATGCGAGCGCCGATCCCGGCCAGTGCGCCGCCGACCTGCTGGCCCAGGCCGAGCACGGGCCGGATAGCGAGGCGATCCTGCTCAGCCTCGAGCAGGCGCTGTCGGACGCTGTGCGGGCCATCGTCGTCGGGCAGCAGAACGTGTCTGTTGAAGACATGGCCTCTCTGGACGCCGCGCTTGCTCGTTCGGACGAGTATGCGCCGGAGCATCTGGAGCTCTGGCTCGCCGACTCCGAGCGCGCCGTCGAGCGGGTGCGGAACGCCGGCACCGTCTTCGTCCGGACGTCGGCCGTCGTCGGCGACTACGCCTCCGGCGCGACCCATGTGCTGCCGACCGGCGGGCTCGCCCGGGGGGCCGGAGGGCTCGGACTGGAGAGCTTCCTCAAGCCGATTCAGATCGTGCGCACAACCTCGGCGGGGCTCGAGCGGGCCCGCGAGATCGCGCTGCCCCTCGCCCGGGTCGAGGGCCTGCCGCTGCACGCTGCCGCGCTGGAGGTGCGATGACCCTCATCGCACAACCCCTGCCGAGCGGCTTCCGGCCCTACGCCTGGGCGCCGAGCTCCGCCGAGGTGGCAGCCCGCCATGGGCTCCGCCCCGAGCAGATCCTGCGCTTCGACCAGAACACGCCGACGCTCCCCGGAGTGCCGAGGGTGCCGCTCGCGCCGAGCTTCGCACGGCTGAACGAGTACCCGGACGGGACCTACCGGGAGCTGCGCGAGGCAGCCGCGTCGTACTGCGGCGTCGAGGCGAACCAGGTCGTGGTCGGAGCGGGCGCCGACGAGCTGATCTCGCTCTGCGCGCGGACCTACCTTGGACCTGGGCTACGCGCCGCCGTCTCGCCGCCGACGTACGGGCTCTACCGGATCGTCACCGAGCTCGAAGGCGCCGAGGTCGTCGAGGAGCCTGACGCCGCGGCGGTGATCTGGGTCTGCAACCCGAACAATCCGACCGGGGAGCTGCGCGAGCCCGCTGACCTCGCAGCGCTCGCGCGCGCCCACCCGGACGCGATCGTCGTCGTCGACGAGGCGTACTTCGAGTTCGCGGACGTCACCTGCGTGCCGCTACTCGCCGAGCAGCCGAACGTGATCGTGCTGCGCACGCTCTCGAAGGCCTTCGGCCTCGCCTCGCTGCGCGTCGGCTACGCAATCGCCGCTCCGGCTGTCGCGGCCGAGCTCGAGCTCCGACGAGCGCCGGCGAGCGTCTCCGGGCCGGCCGCGCGAATCGCGGCGGCGGCGCTCCGCGAGCCGCGGATCGATGTGGCGGACACGGTCGCAGAGCGCGAGCGCGTCCGCGGGGCGCTCGTTGGCGCCGGCCACGACTGCCCCGAGTCGGCGGGCAACTTCGTCTTCGTCCGAACGGCCGAGCCACTCGGCGAGCGGCTCGAGCAGCAGGGATTGGTGGTCCGGCGCTTCCTCGAGGGAATCCGGATCACCCTGCGCCGGCCGCGGGAGAACGACGTCCTGCTCGCCG
>JACCRW010000299.1 GCA_013813345.1 Actinomycetota bacterium | reverse complement strand
CGCTGCATGCGGCGGCGCTGGAACCTCGATGAGCGCCCGGCCGCTGCCGGTCGAGTTCCGGCCGTACGCCTGGGCGCCGAGCTCCGCCGAGGTCGCCGCCCGCCACGGCCTCCGGCCCGAGCAGGTTCTCCGCTTCGACCAGAACACCCCGCCCGTTCCCGGCGTGCCGCAGGTGCCCCTCGCCGCCAGCTTCGCGCGGCTGAACGAGTACCCGGACGGCTCGTATGCGGAGCTGCGCGAGGCCGCCGCCGGCTACTGCGGCGTCGCACCCGAGCAGATCGTCGTCGGCGCGGGGGCGGACGACCTGATCTCGCTCTGCGCGCGAACGTACCTCGAGGCGGGCCGCCGTAGCGCGATCACGGCACCGACGTACGGCCTCTATCGCCTCGTCTCCCTGCTCGAGGGCGCCGAGATCGTCGCCGAGCCGGACGGTGCGGCCGTGATCTGGATCTGCAACCCGAACAACCCGACCGGCGAGCTCCGCGAGGTGGGGGAGATCGCCGCCGTCGCGCGTGCCCATCCGGACGCGGCGGTCGTCGTCGACGAGGCGTACTTCGAGTTCGCGGGCGCGAGCTGCGCGCCGTTGCTCGCCGAGCAGTCGAACCTGATCGTGCTGCGCACCCTCTCGAAGGCGTTCGGCCTCGCGTCGCTGCGCGTCGGCTACGCGCTTGCCGCCCCGGAGGTTGCCGCAGAGCTCGAGCTTCGACGAGCACCGGCGAGCGTGTCCGGGCCGGCCGCGCGAATCGCGGCGGCGGCGCTCCGCGAGCCGCGAATCGATGTGACGGACACGGTCGCGGAGCGCGAGCGCGTCCGCGAGGCGCTCCTTGACGCCGGACACGACTGCCCGGAGTCGGCGGGCAACTTCGTCTTCGTCCGGACGGCCGAGCCACTCGGCGAGCGGCTCGAGCAGCAGGGATTGGTGGTCCGGCGCTTCCTCGAGGGAATCCGGATCACGCTGCGCCGGCCGCGGGAGAACGACGTCCTGCTCGCCGCGCTCGGAGCCGACGCGGACGCCTCTCCTCGAGCGCGCGAGTCGTATGTCGCCCGAGTCTCGACCGAGACTGCGTTGCGCGTCTCGCTCGACCTCGACGGCGCCGGCCGCGCGCGGGTTGAGACCGGGATCGGCTTTCTCGACCACCTACTCATTCTCTGGGCGTTCCACGCTGGCTTCGATCTGGAGCTGCTCGCCGGCGGCGACCTCGACGTCGACGAGCATCACACGGTCGAGGACGTGCTCGCCGCGCTCGGCGACGCGGTCTCGGAGGCACTCGGAGCGCGGGAGGGAATTGCGCGCTACGGCAGCGCGATCGTGCCGATGGACGAGGCTCGCGCCACCGCAGCCGTCGACCTCGTCCGGCGTCCGCATGCGGAGATCGAGCTCCGCTTCGGCGGCGAGCGGGTCGGTGCGCTCGCGGTGACGCTGCTCGCGCATGCGCTGGAGCGATTCGCTCTGCAGGGCGGCTTCACGATCCACCTCACGGCTGACGGCGCCGACGACCACCACGTGGCCGAGGCAGCCTTCAAGGCACTCGGCCAGGCGCTCGGCCAGGCGTCCGCCCCGGCCGGCGAGGGCGTTCGGTCGACGAAGGGGCTTGCATGAAGGTCGTCCTGGCCGACTATGGGGCGGGCAACACTCGCAGCGTTTGCGCGGCGCTCGCCCGAGCGGGTGCGGAGCCCGTCGTCTCGACCGAGCCCGCCGAGGTTCGCGAGGCGCCGCTCGTCGTGATCGCGGGCGTGGGGCACGTCGCGAGCGCCGCTCGAGGGCTCGCGCCGGTCGCAGAAGCGTTGCGGGAGCGCGCCTCCCGCGAGCGCCCGATCCTCGGCATCTGCGTCGGCCTGCAGCTCCTCTTCGAGGAGAGCGAGGAGGGCGGTCGCGGCCTCGGTCTGCTCGCGGGGCCGGTGCGGCGGCTGCGTGCGAACCGGGTTCCGCACATGGGCTGGAACAAGCTCGCGACGGCGCGCGACTCGCGCCTGCTCGACGGCCTCGAGGATGCGGACGTCTACTTCGCCCACAGCTTCGCGGTCGACCCGGTCGACGATGTCGCGATCGCCCATGTCGAGCACGAGGGCGCAGTCGTCGCCGCGGTCCAGTCGGACGCGCTCGCGGGTGTCCAGTTCCACCCCGAGCGGAGCGGCGCGGCCGGCGCGCGGCTGCTCGAGAACGCGCTGGCGTGGTCAAGAAGCGCCTGATCCCCTGTCTCGACGTCGCCGGAGGGCGGGTGGTCAAGGGCGTCCGCTTCGAGTCGCTCCGCGACGTCGGCGATCCCGTCGAGCTCGCCGAGCGCTACTCCGAGCTCGGAGCGGACGAACTCGTCTTCCTCGACATCGCGGCAAGCATCGAAGGACGCGGTCCGATTCTCGAGCTCGTCGAGCGAGCGGCGGAGCGCTTGACGGTGCCGTTCACTGTGGGCGGCGGTGTCGCCGAGCTCGAGGATGCTCGGGCGCTCCTCCGTTCGGGCGCGGACAAGGTGGCGCTCAATCGCGCCGCGGTCGACGATCCCGGGCTCCTGTCGGCGCTCGCCGACGAGTTCGGGTCCCAGGCCGTCGTCTGCGCGCTCGACTCGCGTGGTGGCGAGGTCGTCACGCACGGCGGGCGCAACGGGCGCGGGCTCGACTCGGTCGAATGGGCGTGCGAGGCCGTTTGGCGCGGCGCGGGCGAGCTGCTCGTCACCTCGATCGACGCGGACGGGACGCGAGACGGCTACGACCTCGAGCTGACCGGCCGGGTCGCGGCGGCCGTGACCGTCCCGGTGATCGCCTCGGGCGGCGCCGGCCAGGCTTCCCATCTGGCCGATGCCTTCGCCGCGGGTGCGGAAGCGGCGCTCGTTGCGTCGATCGTCCACGAGCGTCCGGAGCGACTCCGCGAGCTGAAAGCCGAGCTGATGGAGGCGGGATGGCCGATTCGGATCTGACGCCGGCGATCGTCCAGGACGCCGAGTCCGGACGGGTGCTCATGCTCGCCTGGATGGACGAGGAGGCGCTGCGGCTGACGCGTGAGACGGGCGAGGCTTGGTTCTGGAGTCGATCGCGGCGGGAGCTCTGGCGGAAGGGTGCGACCTCCGGCAACACGCTGG
>JACCRW010000295.1 GCA_013813345.1 Actinomycetota bacterium | reverse complement strand
CGCAGGCAGTTGATGCAGGAGTACGTCCAGAAGTCGATCAGGACGACCTTGCCGCGTAGCCCCGCCACCGTCAGCGGCTTCGAGTTGAGCCAGCCGTTCAGTCCGGCGAACTCGGGAGCGCGGCCGTAGTCCGGCAGGGTGCTCCCGCCCTCGGGCTCGGCGACTGGCTCCGGCGCACGGGCGCCGGTCAGCTCGCGGAGCTCCCGCTGGGCTGCGTCCGACCGCTCGACCCGTTCCTGCACTGCCTCGGTGTAGCCAGGAATCCGGGTCTGCAAGTCCTGGTCGACGCCGAGCGCGATCGCGAGCGCAGCGGCCACGACGACAGCGCCCGCAGCCTGGCGGACAATGCTCGCGCGAGCGCGCAGCCGCCGGGCTGCACGCTGGCCGGCGAAGGCGATCGCGAGCATCGGCACCGCAGCCCCGACCGCGTAGGCGAGCGTGAGCACGAGGCCATCGAGGCCCACGTTCTGTTGGGCCGCGATCACCGTGACCGCGGCGAGTACCGGGCCGGCGCAGGGAACGAAGACGAGCCCGAGCGAGACGCCGAGAAGGAAGCCCCCGCGCGAGTCGCCGCCGCGACGGCGGCTGAGCGCCTGGAGCGGTCGCGCCAGTAGCTCGGCGAAGCGCGGCCAGAGCAGCGAGACGCCCAGCACGACGAGCACCGCGATCGCGAGATTGCGGAGAAAGTCGTCCGGGAGTCCGATCCGGTCGAGAAGCCAGGCGGCGAAGAGCGTGAAGACCGTGAAGCTGAGCACGATCCCCGCGATGATCGCGAGCGGCCGGCGACCGGTCGCGCCGCCGGCGAGGACGATCGGCAGCACGGGGAGGACACAGGGGGAGAGCGCGGTGACGATTCCCGCAACGAAGCCGATGGCGAGCAGGACGAGCACGCCGGAAACCTAGTCGGCGTCCTCTTACGCGGGTGTTACGGATTCCGGCGCGGCGGCCGGAGAATCGCCGGTGCCATTCGAGCCGGAGCCGCCGGAGCGACGCCGCCGACGCCGCCGCGGCCTGGACGGCTGCTCGGCGCGATCGGCGGCGACCGACTCGCCGGAGGTGGGCTCGGCGCTCGGCTGTGCGGGCGGCTGCGACCCATTCTGCGCCTGGGCCTGACCCTCGCCCGGCTTCTTCCGCTTGCGCCGGCGGCGCTGCTTGCGTGCCGGCGGCTTCGGCGCAGGCAGGTTGTCGGCGAGCGCGTTCGCGATCGAAGCGATCTCGCTCAGCTCCTCGCGGGCACGGTCGAGGGAGGAGGTTGCCCGCGGCGTGTACCCGTCGGCAGAGGCGAGCAGGGCGACACCGACTTCGAGCGGCAGCGCCTTCGCCACCTGGACGAGGCGCGCCACGTTCTCCTCGTGGCGGTGCCCACGTGAGTTCGCGACCGCTCCGAGCAGGCGCTTCGCCTCCGGGAACTCGGCGCTCGCGCGGCGATCCTGTAGCTTCCGCGTCGCCTTCGCGAGCCTCCACGTCCAGCGCTCCAGGATCTGGTCGGGCGCATTGGCCTTGCCCTCACCGATCGCGCGCAGCAGGATCCGGACCCCGGCCGCACGATCCTTCTCCCACGGCGGCGCCTGGCTGACGAGCGTGACGAGGTCGTCGAACTCGGCGCGCTCGACGATCATCGAGACGCGATCCTGAAGGGCCGTCATCCGCAGCCGCCGATTCGGATTCTCGGCGGCGCAGATCGAGAGGAACTGCTCGAGCGCGACCTTCGAGGCGCTGCTCTCGGCGAAGCGCTTCGCGAACTCGGCCCGCTGGTCGAAGCGAAGCTGGCGCCCGGCGATCGTCGCCCAGTAGCGCTGCTCGTCCTCGTCCAGGAACTTCGGGTCGATCCGCTGCCACTCGCGCTGGATCACGGCGAGCCGGCGGGCCACGTCCGGTGTGACCGGGACGAGCCAGTTTGCCGGCGAGAGCTGGCGGCGTGCACGGCGCTGGACGCGGCGGCGCGGAGCGGGGGTGACCCGGGCGCCCTCGCGGTAGAAGTCGGCGTCGAGCAGGGAGTGGAGCGAGACGACGCGATCGGAGTGTGTTGCGGACTTGACGACGAAGTCGACGACGATTCCCGCCTCCTTGCGTGGGTGCGTCCGCATGATCCGGCCGATTCGCTGCTGGTAGACGCGCTTCGAAGCCGTGGGTGCGAGGTGCATGCAGATCGTCGCGCGGGGCGAGTTCCAGCCCTCGGCGAGCAGCATCGCGTTGATCAGCACGTTGATCTCGCCGCGCTCGTAGGCTGCGAGCGTTTCGGCGAGCTGCACCGGCGGCGTGCGGCCGGAGACGGCCTCGGCCTTGAGGCCGGCGGCCCGGAACTCCTTCGCGAGGTTGTACGCGTGATCGACGCCGGCCGCGTAGACGATCCCGGGAGTCGACTCGAACCGGTCGCGGTAGAGGCTCGCCGCGGCCTGGTTCAGGGCTTGGTGGTCGAGCGTCTTGGCCAGCGCTTCCTGGTCGAAGTCGCCGCCGACGATCGGCACCTGGTTGATCGCTGCGACCGGGGGGACGCGCAGACAGCGGAGCGGCGCGATCAGTCCGCGACGGGCGGCGTCGGCGAGCGGCAGGTCGTCCACCGATGCTGGGAAGACGTCCGAGACCTGTTTCGCGATCAGCTCCTCCGTCGCGGTCATCCCGATGTAGATCGGCTCCGGGAAGCTCCGGAT
>JACCRW010000273.1 GCA_013813345.1 Actinomycetota bacterium | reverse complement strand
ACGAGAACGGCGATATCGGTCACCTTCGCGCCGCGGGCACGCATCGCCGTGAAGGCCTCGTGCCCCGGCGTATCGAGGAACGTGACCTTGCGACCGTCGATCTCGACCTGGTAGGCGCCGATGTGCTGGGTGATCCCGCCGGCCTCGGTTGCAACAACCGAGGTCTCGCGGATCGCGTCGAGCAGGGAGGTCTTGCCGTGGTCGACGTGCCCCATGATCGTCACGACCGGCGGTCGCGCCGTCAGATCCTCGGCGGCGTCGTCGAAGACCTCCGGCAGCTCCTCCTCGTCGGCGGCGTGCTTGATCGTGATCTCCCGGTCGATCTCAGCCGCGATCAGCTCGACCTCCTCGTCGGAGAGCGACTGGGTGATCTGAACCATGTTGCCGAGGCCCATCATGATCTTGATGATCTGCGCGGCCGTGATCCCGAGCGCCTGCGAGAAGTCGCGGACGGTGACGCCCGATGGCACGGTGACCGGGCCCGTCGGGGCGACGATCTCCTGCTTCTCGCGCTTCGGAGCGGCGTCGCGGCGATCGCGCGCCTGGCGCGGGTTCGGGCGGTTGCCGCTGTCGATGACGACGCGGCGCTTCCGTCCGGGCGCACCCTGGCGCGGCCGGATCGGGCGGTTCGGCTTGTTCGGGCCTCCGTCAGCCATTCACGCTCCAGTGTAGAGGCGCGCGAGTGCCGGATCGACTAGGACGTTGCGGCGCAGCACCCGGGCGAACGCGCGTCGGGCGGCCGCCCGCTCGAAGCAGGCGAGCCGCCGGCAGGTGTACGCACCGCGTCCCGGATTGCGCCTGCCGGGAACGAGAGCTCCATCCTCCGCGGTGAAGCGCAGGAGCTCGGCCTGCGGCGCCTTGCGTCCGCAGCCTATGCAGGTCCGCTCCGTCAAGGTCAGGCCCCAGCGGTCTCGGCCCCCTCGGACGAGACCGCGTTCCCGGTCTCGTCGGCGGACGGCGCGATCGGCGGCTCGCCCTCCGACGGGCTCTCGGCCTCGACCGCGGCGACCGCGGCGAGCTCCGCCTCGAGCTCCTCCGGCTCGAGCGTCTCCTCACCGGGATCCGGCGCCTCGGCCTCGGTTCCGACAAGCGCCTGGTGGGCGGGGACGCCGCAGTACTTCGAGCCGGGCAGCGACGCGTTCGGGCAGCGCTTGCCATTCGAGAGCACCGCGGAGCAGCGACCCGTGTACTCCTCGCCGTCGGCGCCCTCGCCGCCGTAGGCCGCCTCGGCCTCGGCGCGCGCGAACTCCTCGTCCGACTGGATGTCGACCTTCCAGCCCGTCAAGCGCGCGGCAAGCCGGGCATTCAGGCCCTCCTTCCCGATCGCGAGCGCGAGCTGGTCGTTCGGGACGACGACCGTCGCCTCCTTGGTCTCGTCGTCGATGTAGACCTCGCGCACGCGGGCGGGCGAGAGCGCCTTCGCGACGAAGCGAGCAGGCTCGGTGTTCCACGGGATGATGTCGATCTTCTCGCCGCGGAGCTCGGAGACGACCATCCGGACGCGCGAGCCGCGAGGCCCGACGCAGGCGCCGACGGGGTCGACGCCCTGGGCGTGCGACTCGACCGCGATCTTCGTCCGGTAGCCCGGCTCGCGGGCGACGCCGCGGATCTCGACGAGCCCGTCGGCGATCTCGGGCACCTCGAGCTCGAAGAGGGTCTTGATCAGCTCGGGGTCGCGCCGCGAGAGGATCACCTGCGGGCCCTTTGTGCCCGAGCGAACCTCTGTGATCACGGCCTTGATCCGCGAGCCCTGCTCGTAGCGCTCACCGTCGACTTGCTCGGAGCGCGGGAGCAGCGCCTCGACCTTGCCGAGGTCGACGAGCACGTTGTTTCGGTCGCCGGCCTGCTGCACGATCCCGGTCACGACCTCGCTCTGGCGGTCGACGTACTCCTCGTACATCATCGCGCGCTCGGCCTCGCGGATCCGCTGCTGGATCACCTGCTTCGCCGTCTGCGCCGCGATCCGGCCGAAGTTGTCGGGAGTGACGTCGGCGCGCTCGATCTGCTCCTCGGGAACCTGCGACCAGTCGAGGTCGAGGTCGTCCTCGTTGATCAGGGTGTGCTGGCGCTCGCCGGTCTCTTCCTCGAGCCGCTCGAGCTCGTCGATCTTCGCCTCCATCGCCTCCTCGAGGAGCCTCTCCTCGAGATCGCCTGGAATCACGATCGAGTAGACGCGGAACTCACCCTCGTCATCGAGCTCGACCACGGCATGGCGGCTCGCACCGGGAGTCTTCTTGTACGCCGCGAGGAGCGCGTCCTCGAGCGCGTTGACGAGCGTGTCGGTCTCGATCCCCTTCTCACGCTCGATCGTGCGTACTGCTTCCAGGATCTCCTGAGACATCTCCCCTACTCTCTTTCCTCGGTGTAGACCAGGTTGCCGCGGACGATCGCCTCATACGGGATCTCGAGCGCCTCGTCGCCCGCCCGAACGGTGACGGCGCGCTCGCCGGCCTCGACGACCTCCGCGCGCAGCTTCTTCTTGCGCGAACCAAGCTCGGACGAATCGACGCGGAGCGAGACCTGCCGCCCCACGGCACCGCGAAAGTGCGCGGAGGTGCGGAGGGGCCGCTCGAGGCCCGGCGAGGAGACGTCGATTGCGTAGTCGCGCCGATAGTCGGCGAGGAGCTCGGTGACGCGGACGCAGAGCGCGTGGTCGACGCCTTCGGGATGGTCGATGAAGACCGTGAAGCGGTCGTCGGCGCTCAGCTCGACCGCGAGCACCTCGACGCCCGGGACGGACGACTCGACGTTCTGACCGATCGCTCTTTGCAGGGTCTTCTCCTTCTCGTGCGTTGCGCTCATTCGCGTTCTCCTCACAAAAAATGGGCGCCGCGCGCCCATTTCGTCCAGCAACTGAAAATGGTCTCGGCAGTGTAGCAAGGGACGCCCTGGGGTCTTGCCGCGGCGGACAGCGCTGCGCAGCAGCAGGAGTGCGGGCGAGAGAAGCCGGCGACGACTCCATAGCCGTTGAGATTCAGAGACGTCGCCGGCGCGGAGGCGATTCGCGGCCGCCGACGCGATTCCTGCGCCTTGGCTGCTCAGCGTTGCCGGCGCGCGGCTTCTTTCAGCGCGCGGGAGCGCGACCGCGCCAGGTGAGCTTCACGCTGCCGTCGCGGGCGGCGACAGCCGTGAGGAGCCAGCCCCTGCGCGAGCCGCCGACCTCGAGCCTGCAGTCGAACCGCGGCGTGCGTGCGACCTGACGGCAGACGACTTGGACGTTGTTGACGAGGAGATTCGTCTTCCGGTCGAGCAGATCGGGCGGGACCCAGAGGGCAACCCGCTCCTTGAGCAGCACGAACGTTCGCGCCTCGACCTCCGCCTTGGTCGGGATCCAGCTCCCGGCACCGGCCGACGCGACCGCCGGCGCCTTCGGTGTCTTCGCCGGGGCGACGGGCGATGCCTTTGGTGTCTTCGCGGGTACGACCGCCGGTGCTTTCGCGGGTGCCTTTGCCGGGATCTTGGGCGCTGCTCTCGACACCGGCGGAAGCTTCGCCGGGGCTGCCGCCTTGGCGCGGTCGGGCGCACCACGAGCTTTGAGCCGTGGTGTCGGGTTCGGCGACGTCTGCGTGGGAGTGCGCGCCGACGTGCTTGCGCGAGGTGAGGGATCGGGTCGCCGCGGGATCTCGGTCTTCATTGGCGCCACCCTCGTGGCGGGAGGGCGCACCGCCGAGGACGAGACGAGCGGCGCCGGCTCGTCTACGAGCTGCGCGCGCACCTCGCTCGCGACCATCCCGACGGCGACCGCGCCGAGCAGCAATGCCGGAATTGCGGTCGCGAAAACGCCTACCGCACCCATTGCGGCAGTCAGCGTGCGGCGCGGAGCCGCCACACGAGGGTCGCTCGGCGGACTCCAGGACGACTTTGTCGCAGCGATCGCGGCCGGTCTGGAGGTGGTGCCGCGCGGACTCGGCGACCACGCGGCCGGCTGCGGCAGTCGGCTCCGGGCGAGCCGTCCCAGCTCCGGATCGACGAGCGCCAGCTCCGGGCTGATCGCCTGATCGCGCTCCGGCTGGATCGTCACGGATCTCACACGATTCTCGTTCTCCACAGCCCCTCCGGTTCCTGGCGGCGCGAAGACTGCGATGGTACCGATGAAGCCGGACTGCTACGTCTCGAGCGCGACCGTCACGGGTCCGTCGTTGACGAGCTCGACCTCCATCCGCGCTCCGAACTCGCCTGTCTCTACGCGGATGCCGAGGTCGCAGAGGGCGGCGCAGAACCGCTCGACGAGCGGCTCCGCCTCGGCCGGCGCTGCAGCCGCCGCGAAGCTCGGCCGGTTGCCCTTCGCCGTGTCTGCGAGGAGCGTGAACTGGCTGACGACGAGCGCCGCGCCGCCGGTCGCGAGCAGGGAGCGGTCGAAGCGGCCGGCCTCGTTCTCGAAGATCCGGAGCCGCGCGACCTTCCCCGCCAGCCGTCCCGCGTCCTGCTCGCTATCGCCGTCGGCGACGCCGAGCAGGACGAGCAGCCCGGCGTCGATCTCGCCGCGCACGTGGCCGCCGACCCGAACGGAGGCGCGGCTGACCCGCTGCACGACAACCTTCACGTCGCCGCGGAATATGCCTCACCTGCGACGCGCTTCGCCCAGACGCCCGTGGCCGCGGTGCGCTCGGCGTAGTCGCGGAAGTCGCGAGCGTCGCGGCCGAGGGCGCGCTGGACGCCGTCTGCGAGCTGCGCGTTCCGGCCGTCGAGAACCTCCGTGAAGAGATACCGCACCAGCCACACCGACTCGTCCGGCCCGCCTTGCTCGAGCAGCGCCGAGACGTAGTCGTCGACCGACAACGGGACGAAGCGCACCTCGCGTCCGGACGCCCGCGCGATCTCCCCGGTCGCCTCGTCGAAGCGCAGCAACCGAGGGCCTGTGAGCTCGTAGACCTGGCCGGCATGCCGATCTTCGGTCGAGGCCGCAACCGCGACATCCGCGATGTCCTCCGCGTCGACGAAAGGCTCGAGCACCGCGTCGACCGGCAGCGCCAGCTCCCCGGAGCGGATCGGCCCCAGGAAGAAGCTCTCGCTGAAGTTCTGGTTGAACCAGCTGCACCGGACGATCGTCCATTCGGCACCGGCCGACTGCACGGCCTGCTCGGCACGCTGAGCCTCCGCCTCGCCACGACCCGACAACAGCACGAGCCGCCTGACTCCGCTCTCGGCCGCGAGCTCCGCGAACGCACCGACCGTCGCCGCTGCACCCGGTACGCCGAGGTCCGGGACGAAGGAGACATACGCGAACGAGACACCGCGAAGCGCGGGCGCCCACGTGGCGGCTTCGTCCCAGTCGAACGGGGGCTCGCCCTGGCGCGAGCCCACCCTCACCGGCAGGTTCCGCGCCCGTAGCCGCTCGACCACCCGGCGGCCGGTCTTGCCGGTGCCGCCGACCACCAGCGTCGTCTCCCGAAGTGCGTTGCTCATTGAAACCTCCTCGCATCGTTGACTTGTCGAAACCAAGTGAACCGACACAGAGCGAGACTGTCCATGGTCAAAAGTCGCACGTTCATGTCCGAGCGTCTAGAATGATCGCCGTGGACGCGGTGGCCGGCCTTCTCGACGGACCCCGAGCGCGGGGAGCGTTCCTCCTCCGCTCGATCCTCGATCCGCCGTGGTCGCTGCGGATCGAGGACGAGGCGCCGCTCACGATCGTGGCGGTCGTCCGCGGCAGCGCCCTCGTGCTCCCCGACGACCGCGAGGCCACGTCGCTCCACTCCGGGGACGTCGGCATCCTGCGCGGCCCCGGCCACTACACCGTCGCCGACGACGCCGCGATCCCACCGCAAGTCGTCGTCCATCCCGGCCAGCGCTGCACGACGCCCGAGGGCGACGAGCTCAGCCAGATGCAGGACCTCGGCATCCGGACGTGGGGCAACAACCCCGAGGGCGCGACCGTCATGCTCACCGGCACGTACCAGCTCGACGGGGAGGTCAGCCGACGGCTGCTGCGGGCGCTCCCGCCGCTCCTCGTCGTCTCCAAGGATGATTGGAGCTCCCCGCTGATCCCGCTGCTCGCCGTCGAGATCGCGAAGGACGAGCCGGGTCAGGAGGCCGTCCTCGACCGGCTGCTCGACCTGCTCCTCATCGCCGCGCTCCGCGCCTGGTTCGCGCGCCCCGACGCCGATGTTCCGGCCTGGTACCGCGCGTACGGCGATCCCGTGGTCGGGCGGGCGCTGCGGCTCCTCCACAACGATCCCTCGCACCCGTGGACCGTCGCCGCGCTCGCCGCCGCGACCGGGATGTCGCGCGCCGGTCTCGCTCGACGGTTCAACGACCTCGTCGGCGAGCCGCCCATGACCTTCCTCACCGGCTGGCGGATCGCCCTGGCCGCCGATCTGCTGCGCGAGCCCGGGGCGACGATCGGCTCGGTCGCTCGGCAGGTCGGCTACGGCAGCCCCTTCACGCTCAGCGCCGCCTTCAAGCGCGTCCGCGGGATCAGTCCGAAGCAACACCGCTCCGATGCTCTCCTAAGCGTCTGAGTCGTCGGCCGCCGGCGGCTCGAGGTCCATGATCCGGTCCGCGTAGCGCTCGGTGCCGGGACTCATCGAGCTCGCGAGCTTGTAGTGGCCGTTCGCCTCGGCGTCCCGGCCCAGCTTCTCGAGCGTCCGGCCGAGCGCGTAGTGGGCGTAGTCGTCGGTCGGCGAGAGCTCGAGGACGACGCGGAACTCGGCCTCCGCCTCGCTCCAGCGCTGGATCCGGAAGTAGGCGATTCCGAGTGCCTCCCGGATCGACGCCTTGCCGGGCTCGAGCTTCTTCGCCTTCTCGAGCGCAACGGTGGCCTGGGCTGCCATTCCCCGCTGCAGGTGCTCGCGGCCTCGCTGGAAGAGGTCGTACGCGTCGGTCACAGGCTGCTGAGGTAGAGGAAGTTCTCGAGGAGGAGGTCGATCGGCGCGGTCAGGTCGCGGGTCGGCTCGATCTCGATCGCCGCCACCCGCTCTCCCGCGTCGATCGCCTGCTGAAACGCGGTCGCCAGCTCGAACGGCCGCTCGCCGGGAAGCGTCTCGATCACGGCCGCGACCGCCGCACCCACGGCCCAGAGCGGCGCCCCCGCGAAGGAGCTGCCGGTCGCATGCACCCGCTCGACGAGGCCATCGATGACGCCGACACCGTTCCGGCCCGGGTCTGCGTTGGCGCAGCGGCGAACCGCGATTGCGCCCACAGCGTCCGAGTGCTCGAACGCCCGGAGAAACCGGCCGATCTCGCCGGACGCGAAGACGGTGTCCGCCCCGAGCACGAGGTACGGAGGGGTCGCGCGTGCGGCGACGACGGCGTCCGCCGAGCCGTGCGGACCTGCCTGGCGCGCGGTCGAGAGCGAGAGGCCAAAGGCCGAGCCGTCGCCGGCGAAGCGCTCGACCTGCTCGGCGAGATAGCCCGTGACGAGCGTCACGCTGACACACCCCGCCTCGGCGAGCTCGCGCAGGAGGAGCGCGAGCACCGGCCGACCGTCGATGGGAAGGAGCGGCTTGGCGAAGCGCTCGGTCAGCGGCCGCAACCGGCTGCCGACGCCTGCCGCAAGCACGATCGCGGGAAGGATCACGTGCGGAGCGAGCGGAGCGCGACGAACCCGCGGAGCCGCTGCACGCGCGTCAGGCTGCGCCGGATCCGGCGCTGGAGCAGGCGCAACTCGCGTCGCGAGCCATCCGCGGCGGCGACGGCCAGGCCCGGCGGGCCGAAACGTGCCTCGCCGAGAGCCCGGGAGAACGGCCGGCCGTCAACGCCGAACTCGGCGCGGACGAGCTCGTGCAGCTCCTCCCCGGTCGCGCTCGCGCCGACAGTGACGCCCTGGTCGGCGAGGAAATCCGCGAGCTCGCGCCGCGCCGCACCCGCCAGGCGGCGCGGGTCGCGCGTCAGGTAGCGGGAGCGGCGCCAGGCGAGCTTGGCGAGCC
>JACCRW010000272.1 GCA_013813345.1 Actinomycetota bacterium | reverse complement strand
GTACTTGATGAACGTCCCGAACATCGCCGGGAAGGCGCTCGAGAAGAGCACTGCCGTCGCCACGGTCCCCGTCCCGACGAACTCGACGTAGTCGTAGCCGCCGACCCTGCTGACGAGCGCGCCGAAGCCGAAGCCGAACGCGAGCAGGTAGAAGGTCGGCTCGACGGTTGAGGAGAACGTCGTCGAGCGCCAGTAGGACGAGAAGTTCGTGACCTCGCGGACGAGCACGCCCATCATCGCCGGGCGCTCGAGCCGGCCCAGCCGGCGCCCGCGAGGCGGCGTCGCGACCGACATCAGGCGATCTCCTCGCCGGTGAGCAGGACGAAGACGTCCTCGAGGTTGGTCGGCCGCCGCTCGCCCTCGGGGGCGCGCCCGTCGGCGCCCTCGACTCCGAGGACCGAGATGCTCGTGCCCGTACGTCTGGTGCGAAGCCCGGCGACGGCCGCCGCGGCCTCGACCTCCGCGAGCTTTGCCGGCGAGCCATAGACCTCGACGGCCTCCCGCCCCGCGTGCTCGGCGACGAGCTCCGGCGGCGGCCCTGCTGCGACGGCGCTTCCGTGCGACATGATCAGCACGGTGTCGGCCAGGCGCTGTGCCTCCTCGATGTAGTGGGTCGACATCAGGATCGTCGTCCCCTCCGCGCGCAGCGCGTCGATCAGCGCCCAGAGCTCCTGGCGCACCTGCGGATCGAGCCCGACGGTCGGCTCGTCGAGCAGGAGGAGCCGCGGCCGGTGCACGAGTGAGCGCGCGATCAGGAGCCGCCGGCGCATCCCGCCGGAGAGCTTGTCGACGCGGGTGTCGCGCCGGTCGGCGAGGTTCGCAATCCCGATCGCTCGCTCGATCGCCTCGCTCCGGTTCGCGCGACTGACGCGGTAGAGGTAGGAGAAGACACGGAGGTTCTGCTCGACGGTGAGCGTCACGTCGAGGTTGTCGAGCTGTGGCGCGACCCCACACTGCGCCGCGCCTGCTTCGACTCCTCCGGGAGCCGGAACCCGAGCACCTCGATCTCACCCTCGTCGGCGATCGACTGCGCGGTGAGGAGCCGCATCGTCGTCGACTTGCCGGCGCCGTTCGGCCCGAGGAGGCCCACGCACGTTCCCTCGGGCACGTCGAGGTCGAGCCCGTTCACCGCGGTGATCGAGCCGTAGCGCTTGACGACGCCGCGGAGGCGGATCGCGTTCACGGCGCCAGCATGCCAGGAGAGGATCGGCGAGGATCCGACCATGGTCGCCCTGCTCGTCGCCGCAGCTCTTGCCGTCGCGGCCCCACCGTCGCCAGGCGCGCCGCTGCCGCGCGGCGCCGAAGCCACCGCAAACCGGCTCGTCATCGCGACCGACTCCCTCCACCGGGAGATCGCGGAGCGACGCAGAGCCGGGATGCGGCAGCAGCCGCGTGAGCTCCTCCTCTGGGCGCTCTCTCAGCAACGCCTCTACCTCGCGCTCGGGATCGCCTCACCGCAACTCGCCGAAACCGTCGTTGCGCGGCTGCCGGCGAGGCTCCGGGCCGACGCGCGCGACATCGTCGCCGCCCGCCGCGCGCTCGTCCGCCTCACGCCGCCGACGGCCCTGCCGCTCTCCGCGTTCCGAACCGGGCCGGCGGAGCCCGCCGAGCGGCTGCTCTTGCACTACCGGGAGGCGGAGCGCCGCTTCGGCGTGCCCTGGGAGGTGCTCGCCGCAGTCAACTTCATCGAGACCGCCTTCGGCAAGGTCCGCTCGCGCAGCACCGCCGGAGCGCAGGGGCCGATGCAGTTCCTCCCGGCGACGTGGCGAGCCTACGGCCTGGGTGGGGACATCGATGATCCTCGCGACGCGATCCTCGGCGCGGGGAATCTCCTCCGCGCCTCCGGTGCACCCCGCGAAATCCGCCGAGCGCTCTACGCCTACAACCATTCCACGCTCTACGTCGACGCGATTCTCGCCTATTCCCGAGTGATCCGTCGCGACATCCGGGCGTTCTACGGCTTCCACGCCTGGCAGGTCTTCGTACGTACCCCGAGCGGCTACCGCCGGATCACGTCTCTCTAGCACGCGGCCGACGGGGCACGCCAAGGAGGGCTTTTGCCGCTCCGAGTTTGCCGGTCGGCCGCCGCAGGGATGCATTGGCCATGACAGCGTCCGCTCCAGCGACGCGGGGGTACGAGGTACTGCGCGCCGCCGTGCCGTCGTCCGCGGTCGATCTCGTGCTGCGCCACGTCCACCTCGACCTCGTTCGAAACGGGGCGCCGGCGGAGACGATCGGCCGCTGGTTGTGGGCCGCGCATTGGTTCCCTCACCTCAAGTGGGACGCGGAGGTCGTCGGGCTGCTCGACCACCTGCCCGAGGAGCTGCGCGAGGGAGAGCTGTGCGACCCCCAGATCCTGCTCCAGCCACCGGACTCGTGCGAGGAGGAGGTGCCGCTGACCTCACACGTCGACCAGGA
>JACCRW010000264.1 GCA_013813345.1 Actinomycetota bacterium | reverse complement strand
GCTCGTGCGCGAGGAGACGGGCGCGCCGTGCGGGCCGTTCGTCTTCCGCGCCCGCTAGCTGCCTACCGTGGCTGGTCGGCGAGCCGCTCGATCTCGCCGGCGGTCGGCTCGAGCTGCCCGGACTCGAGCCCGGCCTTGATCTCGCGTGCGAGCGCCCGCGCCTCCGAGTCCTGCTCCGGCTCGAGCACCGTGTTCAGCGAGGCGAGCACGACGTCGCCCTCGTGCAGCTCGACGCTGACCGTCTCGGAGCGCTCGGAGATGTAGGGATCGCGCACGACCCCGACGTCGATCCGGATCGAGCGGCCGTCGGCCAGCGTCGCCGTCTCCGAGATGGGGTTGCCTCGCAGGCTCACGGCCGGGAGATGCCCTCCTGCGGAGAGGCCCGAAACATCCGACCGGGTGCGTATCGTCGCCGGGATGGAGGAGCGCCTCGTCCGCTTCCGCCCGCGTGCGATTGTCGCCGTGCTCGGGATCATCCTCGCCGCGCTCCTGATGATCCAGGTCGTCCAGGTGGCGCGCGGCGTCCTGATCTGGATCCTCGTCGCCGTCTTCCTCGCGGTCGCGCTCAACCCGGCGGTCGAATGGCTCCAGGCGCACGGCGTCGCGCGGCGGGGACTCGCGGTGATGATCGCCTACCTCGGCGCGCTCGCGGCGATCGCGGCGCTCGGCGCCACCTTCATCCCGATCCTGGTCGAGCAGGTGAACAACTTCGTCGACGCGCTCCCGGGCTATGTCGAGGATCTGACGAGCGGCCGGGGCCGGCTCGGCTTCCTCGAGCGCGAGTATCAGATCACCGAGAGGGTGCGCGAGGCGGTCGAGACGGGCGGGGCGGGCGGCGCGCTCGGGATCTCGGGGACGGCGCTCGCGGTCACGAAGAGCGTGATCAGCGCGGTGGTCGCGGTCGTCACGATCGCCTTCCTCACCCTCTTCATGCTGCTCGAGGGGCCCGCCTGGGTGGAGCGTTTCTACGGGCTCCTGCCGGAGGGATCGCAGCCGCGCTGGCGCTCGGTCGGCCACGACATCTACCGGACGATCGGCGGCTACGTCACCGGCAACCTCACGATCAGCCTGATCGCCGGCGTCGTCTCGACCCTCGTGCTCCTGATCGTCGGCGTCCCGTTTGCGATCGCGCTCGGCCTGCTCGTCGCGATTCTCGACCTGATCCCGCTCGCGGGCGCCACGATCGCGGCGATCCTCGTCACCACCGTCGCCTTCCTCGACTCGACAACGGCGGGAATCGTGATCCTCGTCTTCTTCGTCGTCTACCAGCAGCTCGAGAACCACGTGCTCCAGCCGGTGGTCTACGGGCGGACTGTTCAGCTCTCGCCACTCGCCGTCCTGATCGCGGTCCTGATCGGTGCCGAGCTCGCGGGCGTGGTGGGGGCTCTCGCAGCGATTCCGGTGGCGGGCACGATCCAGGTGCTGCTCGTCGACTACCTGAAGCATCGGCGAGGCCGGCTGGTCGAGCGGCCGCCCGGAGTGGCTCCGGCCGAACCCTGAGTCGAATAGCTCGATCGAAGGATGGCGGCTCTCCGCAGCGGCGCCGATGGCGTACGTGTGGAGAGGGGATTCTTCGGCGGTCTTGCGGCTCTGGTCAGCGTGGTCGCGCTCGCGATCGGAGCGACCGGTGCAGGAGCTGCCGGCAGTCCGGCTCGCACGATCGCCTCCGCGAACGCGCTGGAGAGCCAGGTCCTCGCCGAGCTGAACTCGGTTCGGCGGGAGCACGGACTCGTGCCCCTTCGGCTCGCTCCGTCGCTCGGCGCAGCGGCCGATTTCCACTCGCGGACGATGGGTCGGCTCGGCTTCTTCGCGCACGAGTCGCGTGACGGCAGCGACTTCTCGAAGCGCGTCGAGCGTTTCTACGATTCGAAGGGCTACGGCACGTGGTCGGTGGGCGAGAACCTGCTCTGGGCCTCGCCGGAGATCAGCGCCGCCGAGGCGCTCAAGCTCTGGCTGAAGAGCCCGGGCCACCGGCAGAACATCCTGACGCCGCGCTGGCGCGAGATCGGCGTCTCGATCGTCACCGTGCAGCAGGCCCCAGGGGTGTACGGCGGCCGCACGGTCACGATCATCACGACCGACTTCGGCGCGCGTTCGTAGCCGCCGGTCGGCGCACGCTCAGCCGCATTGGTCGTACCATTGGCGCCGTAACCGGGCTGCCACTAGCTTTCCGGCCGCCGATACCCTTTGGGTCGAGCGCCCGTAGCTCAGCGGACAGAGCGACGGCCTTCTAAGCCGTGGGTCGGAGGTTCGAATCCTCCCGGGCGCGCCTATGGCCGAGCTCACGATCGGGATCGTCAGCCCTGGTGCGATGGGAAGCGCCGTCGGACGTGCCTACGCGGCCGGAGGTGCGCGCGTCGTCGCGACGCTCGCCGGACGCAGCCCGCGCACCCGCGAGCTCGCGCACGGGCTCGAGCTCCTGCCCGACCTCCACGAGGTCGTTCGGCTCTCGGACATCGTGGTCTCGATCGTCCCACCGGAGGCGGCCGGCGCCGTTGCGGCCGACATTGCGTCGTCGGCGCGCCAAACCGACGCCGATCCCCTCGTCGCCGACCTGAACGCGATCGCTCCGGCCACCGCGCGCGCGATCGAGACTCGGCTCGCGGGCAGCGGCCTCGACCTCGTCGACGGCTCGATCTCGGGCGGGCCGCCGCATCCGGACGGATCGACCCGCATCTATCTCTCCGGCGCTCGCGCCGCGGAGCTCGCCGGCCTGCCGGCCCCCGGAATCGATCCCCGCGTTGTCGGGCCGGACGTCGGCACCGCCTCGGCCGTGAAGATGTCGACCGCCTCGGTCTACAAGGGAACGGTCGGACTCCTCGCGCATGCGCTCCTCACCGCCCACGCGTACGGCGTCCTTCCGCACGTGCTGGACGACCTGCGCGAGTCGTATCCCGAGCTCGTCGAGCGGGCGGCGGGCTCGATCGCTCGCGCGGCGACGAAGGCCGAGCGCTATGTGGGGGAGATGCGGGAGATCGCGGCGACGCAGGCAGCAGCCGATCTGCCGCGGGAGCTCTTCGACGGCTTTGTCGCACTCTATTCCGCGCTCGCTCGAAGCGAGCTCGCCAGGGCTGCGCCGGAGTCGATCGCAGCAGACGCGAAGCTCGAGGACGTGCTCGAGGCGCTC
>JACCRW010000247.1 GCA_013813345.1 Actinomycetota bacterium | reverse complement strand
CGCCCGGTCGCGCTAGGTGGGGAGTTAGCGGTTCCCTGCACCCGACATCCGCTCCAGCGGGACCGAACGCCGTCCGAGGGCAGGTTTCAACGGGATCAGGTCTCGCGCACGAGGTGTCGAGGGTCAGGTTCCGCGCACTGGGAGTATCCGAACCGCGTCAGGTCCGGAAGGAAGCAGCGCTAAGGATTCCCTCCCAGGTGCCGCGGTTTCGCCTGACCGGAGCCGGCGACGCGAGCGCCCCCCGCGGAGGCCGCTCGAAGACGGAACGCGTGACCGGGCGTACCATCTTCGCTTCGCGAAGCTGGTTAGAGAAGGGCCCGTCGGAGCGCTGCGGCCTTTGATGGGCCGATGCCGGGCACGTCTGCCCAGGTCGCAGGATCGGAGCCCACCAACCTCGCGACGCTTCCATATCGGTCGAGTAGACGCCGCGCCAGGACAGCCGATATGCCGGGAACGCCTGCGAGCACCGCCTCCGCGGGCGAAGAGTCGATACTCCGTGGGCGTTGCGCATAGACCGGCCGGTGGCGCGGCGGCCGGAGGGCGTGTCCGGTCAAACAAGCAGCCAGGTCACCGTGTCGACGACGCTGGAGCTTCGGAGCACCTGAATTCCTAACGCGCCCGCGGCAAGGCAGACACCTCGCACAGCGTGCGGATGCAGCGCGCCCCGGTCGCGATCGGCACCTTCGACGAGGAGACACGGCTTCGTGGCAACTCGTCGGAGCGCTCCCATCTGGCGCCAGAAACGTCCTTCCAGAACGGATAGATGTAAGTCACGTACCTCCTTCCGTTCGACGAGAACGCCGCCGGGCAGGCTGTAGTCGCCGGCCCTGAGGCGCGCGATCTCGAAACGGCAGCTCTCGCCGTCTCAGCTCGGCGACGACCGCCCTCGATTCGAACGTATCCACCAGGATCGGGCAGACTGCGCTCATGCGATTCAGTGTGGAGGCTCGGCACTCGCACGACCAGCGTCCGAAACGGACGCCTAACCGATTTCCGCCCGAAGGGCGGAAATCGGCGTGACTGCGCTCTACCGCAAGTACCGGCCTCAGGACTT
This sequence comes from Actinomycetota bacterium, assembly GCA_013813345.1. Lineage (GTDB taxonomy): Bacteria > Actinomycetota > Thermoleophilia > Gaiellales > Gaiellaceae > Gaiellasilicea. The sequence goes on along the minus strand of JACCRW010000247.1, from coordinate 5,609 downwards.
CGACGACGTCGTCGGCCAGGAGGCGGTCGTGCGGACGCTGCGGAACGCGATCGAGCTCGGCCAGCTCCGGCAGGCTTACCTTTTCGCCGGCCCGCGCGGCACCGGCAAGACCTCGATGGCGCGGATCCTGGCGAAGGCTGTCAACTGCGAGCAGGGGCCGACGGCGACGCCGGACAAGGTCTGCCACGCGTGCGTCGCGATCGCGAACGGCTCCTCGCTCGACGTGATCGAGATGGACGCCGCCTCCCAGCGCGGGATCGACGACATTCGCGAGATCCGGGAGCGCGTCGTGCTCCAACCTGCGGAAGGCCGCTACAAGGTCTACATCCTCGACGAGGCGCACCAGCTCACCGACGCCGCTTGGAATGCGCTCCTGAAGCTGATCGAGGAGCCTCCGCCGCACCTGATCTTCGTCTTCTGCACGACCGAGATGTCGAAGGTCCTGCCGACGGTGCGCTCCCGCTGCCAAACCTTCGTCTTCGCGCGGCCGCGCCTGGCCGAGCTCGTGCGGGTGCTCCGGCGCGTGTGCGACGCAGAGGGGATCGAGGCGCCGGATGCGGCGCTGGCGCTGATCGCGCGCGGCGCCCGCGGCTCCTTCCGCGACGCCGAGTCGACCCTCGACCAGCTCGCCTCTGCCACGAGCAACACGATCGACGTCCAGTCGGTGCTGCAGCTCCTCGGGGCGGTCGAGGAGGACGCGCTCTTCCGGCTCTGCGACGCGATTGTCGACGGCGACACGGCCGGCGCCCTCGTCTTCATCGAGGAGCTCGCCGAGCAGGGACAGGATCTCGGCCGGCTCGTCACTGACCTGCTCGAGCACCTGCGCCATCTGCTCCTCGTCCAGCACATGGGCCACGTCCCTGACTCCTTGCCCGTCACCGACGAAACGCGCGACCGCCTCCGCGAGCAGGCGAACCAGCTTCCCGAGGCGACGGTCGTCCGGCTCTGCGACCTGCTCGCCGTTGCGCTGGACGATCTGCGTCAGGGCGGCGATCCACGCCTGCCGCTCGAGCTCGCGCTCGTCAAGGTGACCCGTCCCGGCGGCGATCTCTCCCGTGAGTCGATCTCGTTCCGGCTCGAACGCCTTGAAGCCGCCTCCGGCGGCTTCAAGGTTAGTCCCGAGCGGCTGCAAGGCAGCGAAGCCGCTCCGACTAAGCCTGAGCAGCCGGCTGAAACGATCGAGGCAACCGATCCGACTCTTGCGGCTGCTCAGGCTCAGGCCGCGCCGCCGCTCGCGCTCGAGCAGCTCCAGGACGCATGGCAGCGAACCGTCCTGCCCGCGGTGCAATCGCGCTCGATCCCGGTCGCATCGCTGCTCGGCGAGGCCCGCCCGACCGTGCTCGAAGACGAGACGCTGACGCTCGAGTTTCCGGCCACAGCCGATTTCCATCGGCGCCAGGCGGACGAGCCCAAGGCGATCGGCGCCATCCGCGATGCGCTCTACGAGGTGACGGGACGTCGTCTCGCGGTGGCGCTGACACTCGGCGAGCCGACCGAGCCCGACGAGTCGGAGAGCGAGTCGCCGATCTCGGAGGAGGCGCTGATCTCGCTATTCAAGGAAACGTTCGACGCCCAGGAAGTGGAGGAGAATCGGTGAGCAAAATGGACATGAACAAGCTGATGCAGCAGGCCCAGCAGATGCAGGAGCAGATGCAACGCGCTCAGGAAGAAGCGGCGACCGAGGTCGTGGAGGCCTCGGCGGGGGGCGGCATGGTCACGGTCAAGGCGACGGGAGGCGGGGAGATCGTCGGGATTACGATCGACCCGAAGGCGATCGATCCGGACGATCCCGAAATGCTCGCCGACCTCGTGCTCGCCGCCGTCAACGAGGCTCTTCGCTCGGCGAGCGCGTTGATGGAGTCGAAGGTCTCGGGAATGCTGCCGGAAGGCCTCGGCGGCCTGGGCCTGCCCGGCTTCTGACGGCAGCTCCTGGCTCACCCGTTTCGGTGCTGCTCGTCCACGGCGCAGGAAGCGGGCCTTGGGTCTACGACGACTGGCCCGAGAAGTTCTCGAACGTGCGTGTCTCAGCCGTCGATCTCCAGGACGGCCTCGAGCTCCGCCGCGCGTCGATGTCCGAGTACGCCGGTCGGGTCGCCGCCGCGGCCGTCGAGCTACCCGATCCAGTGGCCCTCTGCGGGTGGAGCCTGGGAGGCCTCGCTGTTCTGCAGGCTGCCGAGCGCGTCGGGCCGCACACTCTGATCCTCATCGAGCCGAGCGCGCCCGGCGAGATTCAAGGCTTCGATCCCGATCTCGCGCTGACGGAGGGAACCTTCGACCCCGAAGCCGTCTACGGCACATTTCCGCCGGGCGTGCGTGCGCGACCGGAGTCATCGCTGGCCCGGAGTGAGCGCAAGCGTGGGATCTCGGTGCCGAGCCTCCCCTGCCCTTCTCTCGTCGTCTACGGCGACGAGTTCCGTCAGGAGCGCGGCCTCGAGGTCGCTCGCCTGTACGGCTCGGAGGAGATCTACATGGCCGGACTGAGCCACTGGGATCTCGTCCTCGACCCACGTGTCCCCGAGGCGATCGCAGCCTTCCTGGGTGTGTCCGCTGACGGATAGCCGTCAGCGCAGGCTGACAGGGGCAGGCCCTGTCAGCCCACGTTGACTGGTCGTGCCGGGTTCGCTCAGGCCGCGCCGGCGAGATCCGAAAGGCGCTCGCCGAGACTCCGCAGAGCGGTGGTCTCGAGCTGGCGGATCCGCTCGCGGGTCAGCCCGAGCTCCTTGCCGATCTGCTCGAGGCTCGCGCCCTCGGCGTGCCCGGCGAGCCCGAAGCGGCGCTCGAGCACGAGCCGCTCCCGCTCCGGCAGCTCCGCGACGGCCTCACGGACGCGCTGCTGCTCGAACGAGGCGCCGGCCGCGTCGATCGGATCCTCCGCGCTGCGGTCGCCGAAGAGATCGCCGAGCTCACCGTCGCCGTCGCCGATCGCCTGGTTCAGCGAGACGGACGCCTCGACGGCGTCGAGCGCCTCCTGAGCATGGGTCGGCTTGAGCTCGGTTGCCTCCGCGAGCTCCTCGAGCGTCGGCGCGCGACCCAGCTTCGCCTCGAGCGCCTGCCGCGTCCGCCGCAGCTTCAGCCGCCGCTCCTGGACGTGCACGGGGATGCGGATCGTGTCGCCCTGGTTCGCGACCGCACGCTGGCAGGACTGACGAATCCACCAGGTGGCGTACGTGGAGAACTTGAAGCCCTTGCGGTAGTCGAACTTCTCGACCGCGCGGTTCAGGCCGATCACGCCCTCCTGGATCAGGTCGAGCAGCGGCAGCTGGTGACCCTGATAGCGCTTTGCGATCGAGACGACGAGGCGCAGGTTCGCGTTGACCATCCGCTCCTTCGCCACGAGATCGCCCTTCTCGACGCGCTTCGCGAGCGCGACCTCGTCCGCAGCGGTGAGCAGCGTGTGCCGCCCGATCTCGGTCAGGAAGAGCTGGAGGCTGTCGGTGACGACGCCTGCAGGGCTGAGATCGAGGTCGACCGGCTCGTCGGCCCGCGTCGGCGTCTCTTCGATCTCGACGCCTGCTGCGGCGAGTGCGGTCCGCACCTCGGCCAGCGCCTCGTCTCCGAGATCGTGCTCGAGCTGGAGCGCCTCGAGCTCGTCGACGCGCACGGAGCCGCGCGACTCCGCGTCGGCCAGGAAGCCGTCGAGGTTTTCGGTCGTGATCTGGATGCCGTTCTCTGTGACCTGGGCATCGGCGCCCAGGGTGGGGCTCTTCTGCATGTTCCTCCGAACTGATGTGGTGTCGATCGGCGCCGGCCCCGCACCCAATCGAAATCGGGCCCATTCGGGCAAGCGGAAAGGCGCCGCACCTCTATTAACGTCACGTCGAGGGCATCTCTTCCACCCTTTCGGCCGTTCCGAACAAAATCCTTACCGGTACGAGAACGTCCGAAAGGGACGGTTACTGTGCACCGGTGCTCAGTCCGTCCGTCGACAATCTCGTCGCGCAGCTCTCGCGGCTACCCGGGATCGGGCAGCGCACGGCGCAGCGACTCGCCTTCCATATCCTCTCGACGGGCAAGGACGAGGCGCTCGCGCTGGCGGCGGCGATCGGCGAGGTCAAGGAACGAGTTCAGTTCTGCCGGACGTGCGGCAACCTGACCGAGGAAGAGCTCTGCTCGATCTGCCTCGACGAGCGCCGCGACCGGGCCGTCGTGTGCGTTGTCGAGCAGCCGGTCGACGCAATCTCGCTCGAGCGCACGCATGAATACCGCGGCCTCTACCACGTCCTCGGCGGCTCGCTCTCGCCGCTCGACGGCGTCGAGCCCGAGCACCTGCGGATCGGCGAGCTGATCAGACGCGTCGCCGAGGGCGGGATCGAAGAGGTCGTGCTCGCCACGAACCCGAACATGACGGGTGAGGCGACCGCTGCCTACATCGCCGATCGGCTGCGTCAGTCGAACGGGGGCGATCGCGTCCGCGTCACCCGGCTCGCCAGCGGACTGCCCGTGGGCGGCGATCTCGAGTACGCGGACGAGGTCACGCTCGGCCGCGCGCTCGCCGGCCGCCGCGAGCTGTGAAGCGAGAGCTTGGCCGGCCCGCTGATGGTTTCGTCCGCAATTTGCGGACTTTCTTCGGGGCCGGGATTGACGGCAACCGGTTGGTTACATAGGTTGCGCGAGCTGAACCGGTGGGCCTTCGGGTTTGCCGGTTCAGCACTTTTTGTGGTCCGGAACCGACGGCCGCACTAGACTCGGCGAATGGCTGCGACCGAGTACGAAGCCGTCCCGACGGTCGATCCGGACGCCACCCCGGCCACGGACGGGGCGCCGCAGTCCCCGTGCGTCGTGATGAAGTTCGGCGGGACGTCGGTCGCCGATCCGGAGAAGCTGAAGCGCGTCGCCGCGCGGCTCGTCGGTGCGCGCGAGGCGGGCTACCGCGTCGTCGGTGTGCTCTCGGCGATGGGCAAGACGACGGACGAGCTGTTCGAGCTCGCCCGCGAGGTCTCCGCGAGCCCCGACCCGCGCGAGCTCGACATGCTCGTCTCGGTGGGGGAGCGGATCTCGTGTGCGCTCGCGGCGATGGCGATCGTCGACCTCGGCCACGAGGCGATCTCGCTCACGGGCTCGCAGGCGGGGATCGTCACCGACACCGTCCATGGCAAGGCGAAGATCGTCGAGGTGCGGGCGCGGCGGATCCACGAGGCGCTCGACGGCGGCAAGATCGTGCTCGTCGCCGGCTTCCAGGGGGTTTCGACCGCGTTCGAGGTGACGACGCTCGGCCGTGGGGGCTCCGATACGACCGCCGTCGCGCTCGCAGCCGCGCTCGGCGCCGATCACTGCGAGATCTATACCGATGTCCGCGGCGTCTTCTCCGCCGACCCGAGGCTCGTGCCGGACGCACGCCCGCTGCGCCACGTGAGCTTCGACGAGATGCTCGAGATGGCCTCGTCGGGCGCTGGCGTGCTGGCGACCCGCTCGATCGAGGTCGCCCGCAGTCACACTGTGAAGCTCCACGTCCGCTCGACGTTCGAAGAAGGAATCGGGACGTGGATCGAGGAGGAGAATGACGAGATGCTCGAGAAGGCGCTGATCTCCGGAGTCGTGCACCAGCGCGAGGAGACCGTCTACCACGTCGAGGGCGCGACTCGCGCGCGGTTGTTCGGCGCCCTCGCGGA
>JACCRW010000252.1 GCA_013813345.1 Actinomycetota bacterium | reverse complement strand
ATCAGAGCCAGCAGTGTGCTGGCATCCGGAACTGCGGAAGTGACTCTCGGCTTTCGCGGGACGTGACGGCGATCCGACATCGGATCGACGTCCGCGGTGATCTGGGGGAAGCGGTTGCTGTAAGCGGTTACGTCTACGCTTGCGTCCGTGAGAGGCGCCCGACCAACGATCTATGATGTGGCGCGTCTGGCCGGCGTCTCGACGGCAACCGTGTCGCGGGCGCTCAACGGTACCGGGCAGATCGCGCCTGCGACCGGCGCGGCGATCGACGCTGCCGTGCAGCAACTCGGGTATCGGCCGAACACGGTCGCGCGCAGCCTCGTCACCAAGTCGACGCAGACGATCGCGCTGCTGCTGCCGGACATCGCAAACCCGTTCTATGCCGCGCTCGTCAGCGGAATCCAGGAGCGGGCGCTCGCGGCGGGCTCGACGATGCTTCTCTGCACGACCGAGGGCGACCCAGAGCGGGAGGAGCAGTACCTGAGCCTCCTGCGCGCGAAGCAGGTGGACGGTGTGCTCGTCGACGGCCTCGTGCTTCCGCCCGAGCGGATCGCCGACTTCGTGCGTGAGGGACTTCCGATCGTCTGCCTCGACCGTGACATCGACTCCACGTCGGTCCCGCTCGTCCAGGTGGACAACCGACTCGGGGCGCAGATCGCCACCGAGCACCTCCTCTCGCTCGGCCACAGGCTGATCGCGCACGTCGCGGGTGCGCCGGGGCTACGAATCAGCGCCGAGCGGATCGGAGGGTACGACGATGCCCTCGCGGCCGCGGCGGTGGAGCGCCGTCGCACGCACGTCGCCGTCGGCTCCTTCACCGAAGAGGGCGGTTACGGGGCCATGCGGGCTCTACTCGCCGGCTCGCCGCCCACGGCCGTCTTCGCCGCCAACGACCTGTCTGCGCTCGGGGTGATGCACGCGATCGCGGAGAGCGGGCGCCGCGTTCCCGAAGACATCTCGGTCGTGGGGTTCGACGACCTGCGTCTCGCTGCCCACACGACGCCCCCGTTGACGACCATCCATCAGCCGGCGTTCGAGATCGCGCAGCGAGCGACGCAGCTCCTGCTCGATCTCGCGGCGGGGCGTGAGGTGCCGCAACGGCTGCACCTGCTCGAGCCCGAGCTCGTCGTCCGCGGCTCGACCGCCGCACTCGCTTGACAGCGACTTGTGTAAGCGCTTACGGTAACCGCTTCCAATGCCAGTAGGCCTCCATGTGGGCGTGATCGGAGTCGGCAGGATCGGCGCCTTTCACGTTCGCACGCTGAAGGGGCTCGCTGACGTCTCGGCGATCACGCTCGTCGACGCCGACCCGACCCGGGCGAGTCGTGTCGCAGACGACGCCGGCGCCGAGGTGGCGGAGTCGCCCGAAGCCCTCGTCGAGGCCGGAGTCGACGCGCTCGTGATCGCCACCGCAACACGTGCGCACGCGCCGATGCTCCGCCTCGCCGCACGAGCAGGCCTTCCGGCGTTCTGCGAGAAGCCGGTTGCACTTGAGGTCGCGACGATGGACGATCTCGTGACGGAGGTTGAACGTGCGGAGATCCTCGTCCAGATCGGTTTTCAACGACGCTTCGACGTCGGCTACCTCGCAGCGCGCGACGCGGTTGCAGACGGGACGCTCGGCACCCTGCTCGTCGTCCGCGCCGCAACGCACGATCCCGCACCGCCGGCCGAGGCGTACATCGCCGTCTCGGGCGGGATCTTTCGCGACCTCCACATCCACGACTTCGACGCGGTGCGCTACGTGACGGGAGAGGAGATCGTCGAGGTGTTCGCCGACGGCGCCGTCCGCGAGACGCCCTGGTTCGAGCGCCATGGTGACGTCGATACGGCCGTCGCGACTTTCCGGCTCGGCGGGGGCGGGCTCGGAATCCTCTCGGGGGCAAGGCACGATGCACTCGGCTACGACGTGCGGCTCGAGGTCTTCGGCACGACCGACAGCATCGCCGTCGGGATCGACGCCCGGAGCCCGATCCGCTCCCTCGAGCCCGGCGCGGTGCGGCCCCACCACGTCGGTTACCGGAACTTCCTGGAGCGCTTCGAGCCGGCCTACCGTGCCGAGCTCGTCGCATTCGTGGACGCAGTGCGCACCGGAGGCGAAAGCAGTTGCACGCTCAACGAGGCGCGTGCGGCGCTTTGCGTCGCGCTCGCAGCGGACCGCTCGCGCGCCGAGCGGCGTCCGGTCTCGATCGAGGAGGTGACTAGCGCGGAAGCCCTCGCCGGTTGAGAATCGCACCACTCGCATCGCATCCGACAAAGGAGACGGGACACGATGAACGACGAAGTTCTCGAGACGTTCGAGGAGACGGGGCTCTCGCGCCGCGGCCTCCTCGTCAAGGGAGGCCTCACCGCAGCGGGCCTGACCGCGCTCGGCGGGCCTACCGCAGTAGCGTTCGGCGCAACCACGCAGGCCAATATCAAGGTCGCGGTCGTCACGCACGGCGACACCGGCTCGTTCTGGTCGGTGTTCAAGAAGGGCGTCGACCAGGCCGCGCGGGACTTCAGGGGACGCGGCGTCAGCGTCACGCAGGTCTATGCGAACAACAACGTCGCGAAGCAGGTTTCGGGCATCAACGCCGCGATCGCCGCGGGAGCGAAGATCATCGCGACCTCGGTGCCCGATGCGAGCGCGCTGAAGGACCCGCTCCGGAAGGCTTCGGCGCGGGGGATCCAGATCATCACCGTCAACTCGGGCCTCGGCGCGTTCGACGACCTGGCGACCTACGAGGTGCACGTCGGCCAGACGGAGGACATCGCGGGTCAGGGCGCCGGCAGGCAGTTCAAGAAGGCAGGCGCCAAGAAGGTGCTAATCGTGATCCACGAGGCCGGCAACTCGGGGCTCCAGCAGCGCGCCGACGGCGTCAGGAAGATCATGGGCGGCTCCGCGGTGAAGGTGTTGACGATCCCGAATGCGAAGTCGGACATCCCGGGCACGAAGGCGAAGGTCAAGGCGGCCTTCACGGCCGACCGGTCGCTGGACGCGTTCCTCGGGCTCGATCCCGACGTCACGATCCCGTGCACCGACGTCGTTCGATCTGGGACGAAGGTGGGCACGTTCGACGTCGGCGGTGCGATCAAGCTGATCCGCTCCGGGAAGATGCTGTTCGCGATCGACCAGCAGCAGTACCTCCAGGGCTACCTGCCGGTGGTCTTCGCCGTCCTGTACGCCACGAACCTCAACACGGTAGGCAACGGTGCGCCCGTGCTGACCGGCCCCGGGATCATCAACAGGGCGAACGCTGCCCGCGTGGCCGCGCTCGCCGCGAAGGGCACCCGCTAGGGAACCCCGGGCGGGGTGGGCGACTTCTGCGTCGCCCGCTCCGCCGGAGCCGAACCCGCGATGACCGAGCCTGCCGCAGCGACCGCGACGCCCGACGAGCGGCTTGTCCGCGTCGGGCCGCTCGCCCGTGTGCTCACGCGGCCGGACATCGGCGCGCTGCTCGGCGCGGTCGCGGTGTTCTTCGCGTTCGCGTACTTCGCCCGCGCGGTGAACTGGATCGGCGAGCCCGCGATCGCCGCTAGCTGGACCGATCAGGCCGCCCAGTTCGGCATCGTCGCCGTCCCGGTCGCGCTCCTGATGATCGGCGGCGAGTTCGACCTCTCGGCCGGAGCGATGATCGGCAGCTCAGGCCTGCTCCTCGGCTACCTCGCCACATTCCAGGATCTGAATATCTGGCCCGCAATGGCGATCGTGCTCCTGTTCGGCCTCGCGGTCGGGTTCGTGAACGGGCTGGTCGTGATCCGGACGAACCTGCCGAGCTTCATCGTCACGCTCGCCACCTTCTTCGTCCTCCAGGGAGTCAACGCCGCACTTACCTTGAACCTGACCGGCACGACCGCGATCCAGGAGATCGACAGCGCGACCGGTTTCGAGAGTGCGCGCCGGTTCTTCGCGTCGGAGGTCACGCAGTACGACTTCAAGGTGAAGGTGCTGTGGTGGATAGGGCTGACGCTCGCGGGCGCATGGCTCCTGGCGAAGTCGCGCTTCGGGAACTGGATCTACGGCGCCGGCGGCGATCCGGTAGCGGCGCGCAACGTGGGCGTCCCGGTCGCGCGGACGAAGATCACGCTCTTCATGATGACCTCGGGCGTGGCCGCCTTGATGGGGATCATCACGGCGTTCGAGCTGCGCTCGATCCAGGCCAAGGAGGGGATCGGGCTCGAGTTCATCTTCATCATCTGCGCCGTGGTGGGGGGCTGCCTGCTGACCGGCGGCTACGGCTCCGTGATCGGCACGTTCTTCGGCGCCGCGATGCTCGGGATGGTGCAGCTCGGGATCATCTTCGCCGAGTGGGACAGCAACTGGACCTTCACGTTCCAGGGCGCGATCCTCTTCGCGGCCGTCATGCTGAACACGGTCATCCGCAACCGCGCGCAGGGGTCGAGATGACGGCTGCGGGCCACCTCCTCGAGGGGGACGCGATCTCGAAGTACTACGGCAACGTCGTCGCGTTGAAGGACGTCTCGATGCACGTGAACGCGGGCGAGGTGACGTGCATTCTCGGAGACAATGGCGCCGGCAAGTCGAGCTTCATCAAGATCCTTTCCGGCGCTCATCGCCATGACGCGGGACGACTGCTCGTTGAGGGCGAGGAGGTGCAGTTCGGGTCGCCGCGCGACGCGCGCGCAAAGGGGATCGCGACCGTCTACCAGGACCTCGCGATGGTCTCGCTGATGTCGATCTGGCGGAACTTCTTCCTCGGCGCCGAGCCGCGGAAGGGGATCGGACCGCTGCGGTGGTTCGACGCTGCGAGTGCGAAGCGAATCGTGCGGCGAGAGCTGAGCCAGATGGGGATCGACATCCGCGATCCGGATCAGCCGGTAGGCACGCTCTCGGGCGGCGAGCGGCAATCGGTCGCGATCGCGCGGGCGGTCTACTTCGGCGCGCGCGTCCTCATCCTCGACGAGCCGACCTCGGCGCTCGGGGTCAAGCAGGCGGGCGTGGTGCTCAAGTACATCCTGCAGGCGCGCGACCGCGGCGTCGCAGTCATCTTCATCACGCATAACCCGCACCACGCTTACCCCGTCGGCGACCGCTTCGTGATCCTGAACCGCGGCCAGAGCCTCGGGAACTACGCGAAGGGCGAGATCGACCAGCCGGAGCTCGTGCGCCTGATGGCTGGTGGCCGCGAGCTGGCCGAGCTCGAGCACGAGCTCGAGGCGATCAAGGCCGAGCTCTGAGACTCACGGCCGCACAGGCGCTGATCCGGTTCCTCGCGGCCCAGTACGTTGAGCGCGACGGGGTCGAGCAGCGGTTCTTCGGCGGCTGCTTCGGCATCTTCGGCCACGGCAACGTCGCCGGAATCGGCGAGGCGCTCTACGAGAGCCCCGAGCTGCTGACCTACTACCAGGCGCGCAGCGAGCAGGGGATGGTGCACACCGCCGTCGGTTACGCACGGATGAAGAACCGCCTCGGCGCGATGGCGTGCACGACCTCCCGTTTGCGCGTGAGCGCCGACGCCGACTCAATGAGGGTAGCGGATGACCTACCGCCGTCGGACGACCTGCTTTCGGAGCAGGCTTACCTTGTCGCGCGAGGCGTCCGCCCGCTTTCGGTCGTCGGGAGTTGTACAGCCGAGTCGATGGTGCTGCTCCGTATTGCTACTCGTATCGAGATGGCCGGGTGCCCTGGGGCCGTGCCGTCACCCTGGGGGCGGCAGGGATCGTTGTCGTCCTGTTTAGAGGTCATACTCGCGTGAACGTTGCGCCACTTCCCAGGAGGTCTTTCTTGACAAGTAGATGGTCGCCGCTTAGCGGTGTTGCATTCGTCGTACTCATGCTCGTGGTAATCGTTGGTTTCTCCGGTTCGACCCCCTCGACCGACGACCCTGCCGCCGAGATCGCGTCGTTTTACGACGAGCAGTCAGTGCGGCAGGGGATCGCTGCGTTTC
>JACCRW010000245.1 GCA_013813345.1 Actinomycetota bacterium | reverse complement strand
GGCGAGCTGCTCGTCGGCCTCGCGATGCCGAGCGCCGGCTTCCAGGTCGGCTCCGTCCGCGGCCGCGAGGTCGTCCTCGCCAAGGGCTTCGAGGTCGATCTCGCACGCGAGCTCGCGACGCGGCTCGAGCTCCGGCGCGTTCGCTTCGTCAACGAGCCGCTCTTCTCGACGCTCCTCGCGGCCGGCCGCAAGGACTGGGATCTGGCGCTGGCGCAGATCTCGGTCACCCCAGCTCGCGCGAAGCGCATCGACTTCTCAGCGCCGTATCTGTCGGCGGACCAGGGCGTGCTCGTCCGGCTCGACCTGAAGCGGCCCACGTCGCTCGCGGCCCTGCGATCGCTGCAGCTCTGCGCCGAGCGCGCGAGCACCGGCGGCCAGCTCATCCTCGATCGGATCAAGCCGACCAGGAAGCCGCGGCTCCTGGAGAACCCCTCGAAGCTCTCCTACGAGCTCTTCACGAAGCGCTGCGACGCGATCGTCTTCGACGCGCCCGCGCTGGCGGTGCTCAGCCGGCAGGCGCCCGATCGGTATGGCCCGCTCGTCGGCCGGATCGTGACCAACGAGCGCTACGCGATCGCGCTCGAGAAGGGGAGTGCGCTGCGGCCGCGGCTGAACGCGGCGCTCCGGGCGCTCGCCGCCGACGGCACGCTCGAGCGCCTGCGCAAGCGCTGGCTCGGCGCGGACACCGCGAAGCTGCCGGTGCTGCGATAGAGCGGCCGGTGCCGTGCCTCGGTGGCGACGGGACTCTCACGCCCTCTCGGCCTGAACCTTGTGTTTCAGAAACACAAGCGCCTCCGTTAGCCCGATGCGGGGTTGAGCGCGCCGTCGCGGTCGACTCGAACCGCGTGCGCTCCGAAGTCGGCCTCTGACAGAGCGCGGATCGCCTCGATTGCCCTGCCGTCGCGGTCGAGCTGCGGCGTCCCGTCACCCACGAGCCGCACCGGCACGAGCCGTCCCTCGAGCCAGCCCCCGTCGCCGTCGAGCGAGACCTGGAGGATGCCGCTGATCCCGGAAGCGCCGGAGAGCGCGAGGTTCCGGTAGGAGGAGAAGTTGCCGAGGCTGTAGGCGACGAGCCGGCCGCGGTACCACTCGAGCCCGCGCAGGACATGCGGGCCGTGCCCGACGACGAGATCGGCGCCCGCGTCGACAGCAGCATGGGCGAACGCGCGTGAGTCGCCGCGCTGCTCGCCCGCGTAGTGCTCAGAACCCACGGGCACATGCGTGGCCGCATTCCCCTCGGCGCCCATGTGCATCGTCACGACGACGACGTCCGCGGTCGCGGCTGCTTGGCGCACGAGGCGTTTCGCCGCATCGAGATCGCGCAGATCCTGCGCCCACGGATACGGGGCGAAGCCGAGGACGGCAAGGCGCACGCGCCCGACCTGCTGGTACGCGATCTCGCCCGGGCGACCTGTGTGCCGAAGCCGCGCAGCGTCGAGTGCGTCGACCGTCCGGCCCTGACCGGTCGAGCCGAAGTCGAAGGAGTGGTTGTTGGCGAGATTTAGCATCGTGAAGCCCGCCTCCTGGAGCCGCCCGGCGTACGAAGGAGGTGCGCGGAAGCTGAAGCAGCTCGTGCTGCCGGAACCGCACTTGGACGCGCCGGTGTCGGTAAGGGCCGTCTCCAGGTTGCCGAGGACGAGCTCGCCGCGAAGCTCGCGCTCGACGCCTGCGAACAGGGAGCGGGCGCCGTCCGGCGGCAGCTCGGGCGTCGATCCGAGCGTGATGTCGCCGGTGGCGGCGATCGTGACCTCGGTAGGAGGACGGGCTGCGTTTCTCTCCGAGCCGGCGACGGGCGAGGCTGCCTGCACCGGGGCGGCTGCAGCACCGCCGGGAGCCGGACCCGTCTGGACGCTCGCGAGCGAGAGCGCGACGACGCCGGCGAACGCGAGGAAGAACCCGGCGCCGGCGAGCCGTGCCCCGTACCGCGGCGCCCGCAGCGGCTCGCCGTAGGCCCTGGACGACATCGTCGCTGCCTACGACAGCGCCCCGGCCGTTCCTCCCATCCGAGTTTCGGAAAACGTAAGCGTCTCGTCGCCGCGACCGGGTTAGGCTCGAGAACGACGATGAGACTCGCTGCCGGCGTGATCGCTGCGACGGTCTTGCTCGTCTCCGGTTGCGCCGGGGGCGACGAGCGAGACACGCAGGCGCCGGCGACGACACAGCCGTCGTACGACTTCCCCGATCCGCCGATCGTCGTCGAGCGCCCGCTCGCACGACCGGTGGACGACGCCCTTGCGCGCCTCCTGCCCTCCGCCGCCGTCGGAATCCTCGACCCCGAGGCTCTGAACGTGGTCGCGGGCTCCCACGACGCCCGGCTCGGGTGGCTCGTCTCCGACCTCCTCCGCTTCTACCAGGGCGGGGACGAGGAGCTCCGGCTCGTCGACGCGTTCGAGCGGCTGACCGGGGTCGACGTGCGCAGGGATCCGCTCTTCTCCGAGAGCGCCTGGCGAACGGTGACGGATCACCTGATCTCCTGGGAGCTGCCTGCTCCGCCGGGCTACCGGGAGCGCAAGGCTCAGTTGTTCATGGCGCTCGAGCCGGGCTGGAAGCCCTTCTTCGTCGATGCGGACTCGGAGATCGACTGGCGGCTCGTCTCCTGGGGCGGTGTCCTGATCGACGACCGCCGGCTCGGCGACCCGAACCCGTGCGCGCG
>JACCRW010000186.1 GCA_013813345.1 Actinomycetota bacterium | reverse complement strand
TCGAGTACCTCCGCGGCCGGCTTGCCGTAGGCGGCGGTGGCGATCCCCTCTCCACCGAAGACCACGTGCGATGTGTGCGGCTCGAGCTCGATCTCCGCCTTCGCGGCGAAGCGCGAGCGAACGAGCTCCGCGCGGACGCGCTCGCCCAGCTCGGGCTCAGTGAGAAGGAGGAAGTCGTCGTGGCTGCGGCGGAGAACGACGAGGGGCGCCACGATCCGCGCCTTCGGGGTGAGCAGCAGTGCATCGCAGGCCTCGTGGAGACCGAGCGCGGCGACGTCGTTCGAGACCATCCGGTTCAGGTACTCCTCGGCGTCCGGCCCGACAACCCGGACGAACGAACGTGGACGTTGCGCGATGCGCATCCCGTTACTGTAGAGACGGTGTTCCGTTCCAAGGCGGAAAAGAAGGTGATCGATGCCGGCTACGACCCGGCGCGACTACCGCCTGGTCAGTATCTGACCGAGAAATGGCCGGTCCTGCACGCCGGCTCGATCCCGCAGACGGAGCTCGAGACCTGGGACTTCCGCGTCTGGGGCGAGGTCGAGCACGAGCTCACGCTCGAGTGGAAGGAGCTCGCAGCGCTTCCGACCGTCGAGGTGACTCAGGACATCCACTGCGTCACCCGCTGGAGCAGGTTCGACATGACCTTCAAGGGGGTCGCCTGGCGGGAGCTCGAGGCGCTCATCCGCCCGAAGCCGAGCGCGCGCTTCGCGATCGCGCACGCCGAGCAAGGCTTCACCGCGAACGTGCCGATCGGCTTCCTCCGGGACGAGGGCGCCCTGCTCGCCTACGAGGCGGACGGTGAGCCGCTCGCGCCCGAGCACGGCTGGCCGCTGCGGCTCGTGATCCCCGGCAAGTACTTCTGGAAGAGCGCCAAGTGGCTGCGCGGGATCGAGCTCTCGGGCTCCGACAAGCCGGGGTTCTGGGAGCGCTATGGCTACCACAACGACGCGGATCCGTTTAGAGAGCAGCGCTACGCCTTCTAGCCCCGTCGCGTCAGATCACTCGAATGGGTGACTACGGCCGATGCGACGAGAGCCGATACCTGGGGTACCAACCTCCCAGTTCCAACCCCTCGAAGACCGCGGCTCCCCTCCGCGGTCTTCTCTTTGGGGCGTAGGAGTGCGGCACTCGCGGACGAACGTCTCGCCGTGGCCTCCGCGCCCGACCAGCTGACGCTCCAACGCCACCGGGATCTCATCGGCCGGGAGAATCGACCCTACGTGCGCTGGGCGATCCTGGCCTTGCTCGGCGTCCTCCTCCTGCTCGGGCTCGCGAACGTCTTCGGCCAGCGCCCCCACACCGACACCGCCTCGGCCGACGGGATCGAGCTCGAGGTCTACTCCCCGCGCAGGCTGCGCAGCGGGCTCTTCTTCATGTCGCGCTTCACGATCAGAGCCGAGCGCGAGCTCGAAGCGGCCACGCTCGTCCTCGACCCGGGCTGGCTCGAGGGGATCACGCTGAACACCGTCGAGCCGTCGCCAGTGGGTGAGGCAAACCGCGACGGCAAGCTCGCCTTCGACCTCGGCCGGGTCCGTGCCGGCACGAAGCACGTCTTCTTCCTCCACTTCCAGGTCAACCCGACGAACGTGGGCCGCCGCGCGCAGGACGTCGAGCTCCAGGACGGGACGACGCCGCTCCTCCACATCGACCGGACGCTGACGGTGTATCCCTGATGGATCTCGTCATTCGCGCCCTGATCGCGTTCTTCTTCGTCTTCCTGCTCACGCGAGTGATCGGTCGTCGGGAGCTGTCCTCGCTTCAGCCGTTCGACCTGATCATGCTCGTGATGATCGGCGACCTCGTCCAGCAGGGAGTGACGCAGAACGACTTCTCCGTGACCGGAGCCCTGCTCGTGGGCAGCACGATCGGCCTGCTCACGGTCTTCGTCTCGTACGCGAGCTTTCGCTTCCCACGGCTTCGCCCGGCGCTCGACGGCGAGCCGGTGATCGTGCTCGAGGACGGCAAGCCAATCGACCGCAACCTACGGCGGAACCGGATCACGCACGAGGAGCTCGCGGCCGAGGCGCGACTGCAGCAGTTCGACTCGCTCGCCGACCTGCGCTGGGCGGTGCTCGAGACGAACGGCCGGATCAGCTTCATCCCCAAGCGCGACTCGTAGAGGCGCGGTGCCGCTCTTTCTCGCCGAAGTGGATGTCGCAGCGCTCCTGACGCCGGCCGAGGCGCTACCGGTCGTCGAGGAATCGTTCCGCCGGCTCGCGGGCGGTCGGGTCGAGAACGTCCCGCGCCGCCGCCTCGCGCTCGACGACGGCTCCTTCGCGCTCATGGCCGCGGTCGACCCGGAGCTCGGCTACGCGGGCCTGAAGTCCTACACGGTCGTGGGCGGGAGGCTCTCGTTCGTGGTCTGCCTCTTCTCGCTCGCGAGCGGCGAGCTTGCGGCCGTGCTCGAGGCAGATGCACTCGGACAGCGACGTACCGGCGCGGCGAGCGGTGTGGCCGCGAAGTACCTCGCGCGCTCAGCTGCGACGAGCCTCGGCGTGATCGGCTGCGGCTGGCAGGCCGAGTCGCAGGTCGAGGCGATCCGCGCAGCCGTCCCGACGATCGAGCGTGTGATCGCCTTCTGCCGCACGCCTGAGAAGCTGGCCGCGTTCTGTGCGAAGACCGGCGCGGCACCTGCGGAGAGCCCGCGCGAGGCGGCGGCGCAGGACATCGTCGTCACCGCTACCACTTCCAAGGATCCCGTCCTCCGCGGCGAGTGGCTGGAGGAAGGTGCGCTCGTCTGCGCGATCGGCGCCAACGATCGCCGTGCGCGCGAGCTCGACGACGTCGTCCTCGAGCGGGCGACGTTCGTCTGCTGCGACTCCCGCGAGCAGGCGAAGCTCGAGTCGGGCGACCTGATCGAGCCGGTGGCCCACGGTGTGATCGACTGGCTCGAGGTGTACGAGCTCCAGGACGTCGTCGCCGGCACCGTTCCGGGCCGTGGGGCCGAGACCGACATCGCGGTCTTCAAGTCGAACGGGCTCGCCGCGTGGGATGTCGCCGTCGGAGTCGCCGTGCTCGACCGTGCCCGCGAGCGCGGAATCGGCCGCGAGCTCTAGCGGCTCTAGCTCTGGCGCGCGCTTGCGACGGTGTCGTCGCCGAGCGCCTTGATCACCTCGGGTCGATCGAGTAGGCGCGCACGCTGGTCGGGCGTGAGGCGATTCTGCACGTAGCGATCCTCGAGAATCTGAGAGAGATCGCGGCCGCGGTCGTGCTCGCGGATCACGTAAGCAGCCACTCGTTCCTCGGCCGACGAGCGCTGGAAGAGGAACGAGAAGAGATCCTTGAACGCCATCGCAGCGATTGTATCCTCCCGTCATGCGTCGAAGCTCGATCGGGGGGCGTTGTGCTGAGCGCACTCTTCGCGGGGTGGACGACGCCGGCCGCGAGGAGCGGATCGTTCTCTGGATCGAGCGGAAGCCGGGAGCGGTCTGGGCCGTCGGCCGGGCGGTCAACCTCCACGAGCGCCCGAGCGACGAGCCGCGCCAGGACGACTGGCTCTTCGAGGGCTACGAGCTCGGCGACGCGCTCGAGGCCGCCAACGACGCCCTCGAGGACGATGTTCGCGTGCTCGAGCAGGACGGGTCGACCGGGCGGGTCAAGCCCTTCACCCGCAAGGAAGTCCTGCCGGTCCTGGAGCGCTTCTTCTTCGGATCGCGCTAACGCCGATCCTGCTTTGCCGGATCGGCGCTCGGCCACTCGAGGCGCGCGTTCGGAATCGGGTCGCCGTGCGGGTCGTGGGTCGGGAAGCCGAGCGCCTTGTCGATCCGGGCCTCGAGCTCCTCGGAGAGCACGTGCTCCAGCCGGTCTGCTTCATCGTGCACGTCCTCCACCCCGATTCCGAGCGTCTCCGCGAGATAAAGCTCGAGCAGCCGGTGGTGGCGGATCACCTCGACCGCGACCTGTTCTCCGGCGGGAGTGAGGGTGACACCGCGGTAGGGGGCATGCTCGGCGAGCCCGAGCGCGGCCAGCTTCTTGACCATCGCGCTCGCCGACGCTGCCGAGACGTGCTGCCGCCCCGCGAGCGCCGTTGTCGAGACGCGCTCCTCGACGGTGCCGAGCTTGTAGATCTCCTTCAGGTAATCCTGGATCGACGCGCTGAGGTCGCTCCGCGGCATGGTGCAGTCTAGGCCGCGCCGGTTTCGGGGCCGCGCTCGGCCCCGCCGGTGCTAGCCTCGCCGGCGTGCAGATCAGGCTCGGCCACAGCCCGGATCCGGACGACGCGTTCATGTTCTGGGCGCTCGCGGTGGGCGCCGTCGAGTCGCGCGGCTTCACGTTCGAGCAGGTGCTCCAGGACATCCAGACGCTGAACGAGTGGGCGCTCGAAGGCAGGCTCGAGGTGACCGCGATCTCGCTCCACGCCTATCCCTTCGTCCAGGACAGGTACGCGCTGCTGCCGCACGGCGCGAGCATCGGCGCCGGCTACGGGCCGATTGTCGTCTCGCGTGAGGAGCTGTCGCTCGAGCAGCTCCGCAGCGCCGAGATCGTGATTCCGGGAGCGATGACGACCGCGTTCCTCGCGCTCCGCCTCGCACTCGGCGACTTCCGCTACCGAGAGCTCCCCTTCGAGCGGATCGGCGACGAGGTGAGCTCCGGACGCGCCGACGCGGGACTCCTGATCCATGAAGGGCAGCTGACCTACGCTGCGGAGGGTCTGACGAAGTCGCTAGATCTCGGTGAATGGTGGCTCCTGGAGACGGGACTGCCGCTGCCGCTAGGCGTCAACGTCGCACGGCGCGACCTCGGCGAGCGCCTCCCCGATCTCTCGGCCGTGCTGCTCGACGCGATCCGGGCGGGACTCGAGAATCGCGACGAAGCGATGCGATACGCGCTGCGCTTCGGCCGCGGAATCGACATCGCCCTGGCCGACCGCTTCGTCGGCATGTACGTGAACGAGCTCACCTGCGACTACGGCGAGGAGGGCCGGCAGGCGGTCGAGGAGCTGCTCCGGCGCGGCGACGCGATCGGGGCCTTTCCAGAGCCCGTCCGGCTGGACTACGTCGGCTAGATGACTCGCGCAGTCATTCTCTCGGCAGTGCGGACGCCGGTCGCGCGCTACGGCGGCGGTCTCGCCGGAGTTCGCGCCGACGATCTCGCGGCGATCGCGATCGCGGCCGCAGTTGAGCGCGCCGGGGTGGACGCGAGCGAGATCGAGGACGTCTACCTCGGCTGCGCCAACCAGGCCGGCGAGGACAACCGCAACGTCGCGCGGATGGCGGCGCTGCTCGCCGGCCTGCCGGAATCGGTCGCGGGCGTCACGGTCAACCGGCTCTGCGCCTCGGGGCTCTCGGCCGTCGTCGGCGCCTGTCACGCGATCGTCGCCGGGGACGGAGACCTTTTCGTCGCGGGCGGAGTCGAGTCGATGAGCCGCGCTCCGCTCGTCACCCCGAAGCCGGATGCGGCCTTCCCGCGCGGCGACCGGACGCTCTACGACACGACGCTCGGCTGGCGCTTCCCGAATCCGGCGCTGGCGGAGCGCTTCCCGCTCGAGTCGATGGGCGAGACCGGCGAGAACGTGGCCGAGCGCTGGGGAGTCTCGCGCGAGGAGCAGGACGCGTTTGCGCTGCGCTCGCAGCAGCGTTGGGCCGCCGCCGACTTCTCCGACGAGCTCGTCCCGGCGGGCGGGCTCGAGCGCGACGAGCATCCGCGCCCGGACACGAGCGCGGAGAAGCTCGCCTCGCTGAAGCCGGCGTTCCGCAGCGGAGGGACCGTCACGGCCGGCAACTCGAGCGGGCTGAACGACGGTGCCGCAGCGCTCGTGCTCGCCTCCGAGGAGAAGGCCGCAGCGCTTGGGCTCGAGCCGCTCGGGACGTTCGTCGCGAGCGCCGTCGTCGGAGTCGATCCTCGCGTGATGGGGATTGGCCCGGTGCCCGCCGTGCGCAAGCTGCTCGAGCGGACAGGCGTGGGTGTCGAGGAGCTCGATCTCGTCGAGCTGAACGAGGCGTTCGCCTCGCAGAGCCTCGCCGTCGTCCGCGAGCTCGGCCTCGACGAGGAGAAGGTGAACGTGAACGGCGGCGCGATCGCGATCGGCCACCCGCTTGGGATGAGCGGCGCGCGCCTCGTTGTCACCCTCCTGCACGAGCTGCGTCGCCGCGGCGGCCGCTATGGGGTCGCGACGATGTGCGTCGGCGTCGGCCAGGGCCAGGCGGCTCTCTTCGGGCGCTGATGGAGCTCGTCGAGCGCTATCTCACGCTCGGGCTGCGACTCGGCCGCCACGTCGACGGCCTGGTTGACGCCTACTACGGGCCGCCGGAGCTCGCGACGGCGGTCGAGCGTGAGGGGCTGCGAGCGGCGCTGGATCTCGCCGCAGACGCCGAGGAGCTACTCACCGACCTCGACAGCGCCGACCTGGACGAACAACGTCGAGCATGGCTGCACGATCAGATCATCGGCATCCGAACCTACGTGCGGGTGCTCGCGGGAGAGAAGCTTGGCTACCGCGACGAGGTCCAAGGCTGCTATGGCGTGCGCCTGGAGCGCGTGCCGGAGGGGACGTTCGCGCGCGCACACGAGCGGCTGGAGGCGCTGCTGCCCGGACAGGAGGTGCTAGCGGAGCGAATCGAGGCGTGGCGGGAGCGGACGACCGTTCCGGGCGAGAAGCTCGCGGAGGCGTTCGATGCGGTCGCCGCGCTGATGCGCGAGGCGACCCGCCGCCGGTTCACGTTGCCCGAGGCCGAGTGCTTCGTGCTCGAGCTCGTTCGCGACGAGCCGTGGGCGGCGTACAACTACTATCTTGGCGGGCTCCAGAGCCGGATCTCGGTCAACGTCGACCGTCCGATCTCGGCCGCATTCCTGATCGAGCTCGTCGCGCACGAGGCGTATCCGGGGCACCACACCGAGCACGCGGTGAAGGAGGAGGCTCTCGTCGCGGCGGGCCTCGTCGAAGAGGCGTTGATCGTCGTCCCGGCGCCGCAAAGCGTCGTCAGCGAGGGGATCGCCGAGAACGCATGGGAGGCCGTCGCGGACGACGGGCTCCGACGCGCTCTCGTCGAAGCTCTCGCGGAGCTCGGCATCGACTACGACATGGAAACGGCCGAGGCGATCGCGGAGGCTGCGCGAGATCTTCGCTTCGTTGCGTCGAACGCAGCGCTCCTGCTGTACGAGGACGGCGGCACCGAGGAAGATGCGCAGGCGTACATCGAGCGCTGGGCGGCGACGACGCCGAAGCGCGCTGCGAGCTCGCGACGGTTCATCGTCGACCCGCTGTGGCGTGCCTACATCTCCACGTACTCGTACGGTGGCGCGCTCGTGCGTGCGCACGTAGGCGGTCGTCCGGAACGGTTCGGTCAGCTCCTGACGCGGCATCTGCGCGTCGCGGACTTGCTCCCGATATCGTCCGGGCCGTGAGCGTCGCCACCGCACGGGAGTTCGGCCTCTTCATCGACGGCGAGACCGTCGAGGGCTCCGAGGCGCGCGAGCTCGTCGAGCCCGCGACCGGCGAGAACTTCGGGACGGCGCAGCTCGCGGGCGAGGCGGAGGTCGACCGGGCGGTCGCAGCCGCTCGAGCCTCCCTTGACGGCGTCTGGGGCAAGACTCCGCCGAACGAGCGCTCGCGCCTCCTGCACGCGCTGGCCGACGCGATCCACGCGAACCGGAAGGAGCTGGCGGAGCTCGAGTCGCGCAACGTCGGCAAGGCCATCTCATCGGTGAAGGCCGAGCTCGGGGGCGCGGTCGAGAACTTCCGCTTCTTTGCCTCCGCGATCGCGACGATCGCCGGCCGCTCGAACCCGATCGGCGGTTCGCTCCTCTTCTATTCGCAGAAGGAGCCGGTCGGGGTGGCCGCGCAGATCGTGCCCTGGAACTACCCGCTCCTGATGACGACGTGGAAGCTCTCGCCTGCCCTCGCTGCCGGGTGCGCAGTCGTGCTCAAGCCGGATCCGCAGACCCCCGCGACCGCGCTCCGGCTCGCCGAGCTCGCGGCCGACGTCGGCTTTCCCGCCGGGGCGATCAACGTCGTCCCCGGCGACGGGCCAACTACGGGCGCGTACCTCGTCAGGCATCCGGGCACCGACAAGGTCGCCTTCACGGGCTCCACCAGGACGGGCGGCGAGATCATGCGGCTCTGCTCCGACCCGATCAAGCGCCTGACGCTCGAGCTCGGCGGCAAGAGCCCGAGCCTGATCTTCGCCGACGCCGACCTCGCTTCGGCGATCCCGAGCGCGGTCTGGTCGATCTACTACTCCGCGGGCCAGAGCTGCGAGGCGCGCTCGCGCGTGCTCGTCGAGCAGTCGATCTACGACGAGGTCGCCTCCGAGTTCGCGGCGAAGGCGCAGACCGTGAAGATGGGCGATCCGCTGGACGCCGAGACGCAGATGGGCTCGCTGATCTCGACCGGGCATCGCGAGAAGGTGCACGCGTTCGTCGAGGGCGCGCGCGACGATGGCGCCGAGGTGCTCACCGGCGGCGAGCCGGGCGAGACCGGGGCGTTCTATCCGCCGACGGTGATCGCGGGCGTCGAGAACGCGAGCTCGATCGCGCAGGAGGAGGTCTTCGGGCCGGTCGTGACGCTGATCCCGTTCGCGGACGAGAAGGATGCGATCCGGATCGCGAACGACGTCAAGTACGGCCTGATGGCGACGGTCTGGACGGGCGATCCCGCGCGCGGCCACCGGATCGCGAGCCGGGTAAAGGCGGGCACGATCGGGATCAACATGCCGTACACAGCCTTCCCGGGGATCCCGTTCGGCGGCTACAAGCAGTCCGGCTTCGGCCGTGAGCTCGGGATCGACGCGCTTGAGCTCTACCTCGAGACGAAGAGCGTAATCGTGAATACGGGCGCACGCCCGATCAACCCCTTCGGGCTGTAGACCGCTACCGCTGGGCGGTTCTGGCTGCGGGCACTGCGGCCCAGGCGAGCTTCTCGACGATCTCCTTCGCGGTCGCCGTGCTCGCGCCGGCGCTGCGCGACCGCTACGACCTCTCGCTGACGCAAATCGGCGTCGTGCTCGCCGCCGAGTGGATCGGACTCACGTTCGCGCTCCTCCCGTGGGGATTCGCGGTCGACCGCTTCGGCGAGCGCTGGACGCTTGCGGGCGGGCTCGCGGTCTGCGCCGGTTGCCTCGCCGCGGCCGCGTTCGCGCCCACGTTCGGCTGGCTCGTCCTCCTGCTGGGTCTCGCCGGGGTCGCGGGCGGGAGCGTCCAGTCGGGCAGCGGCCGCGCCGTGATGCGGTGGTTTGCCGCCGACGAGCGCGGTTTCGCCCTCGGCGTCCGCCAGACTGCGGTGCCGGTCGGCGGTGCGGTTGCCGCGCTGGCGCTGCCGCTCCTCGGTAGCACCAAAGCCGGCTTTCTTTTTCTCGCCGGCTTCGTTCTCGCCGGTGCGATCGTGGGGGCGCTCGTGCTGCGGTCGGGGGTCGGCGAGCACGTCCACGTGGACGATGTCGAGACGAGCCTGCGCGATCGGCGGCTGTGGCTCGTCTGCGGCGCGAGCGGTCTTTATCTGATCGCCCAGATCGCGACAATGAGCTTCCTCGTTCTCTTCCTCGTCGACGATCGCGGCTGGTCGGCGGGTTCTGCGGCGGCGGTGCTGGCGGCGGGGCAGGTGGTCGCCGCGGCGATGCGGATCGGGGTCGGGCGCTGGTCGGACTCGATCCGCTCGCGGGTGCGGCCGCTCCGGATCGTCGGAGCCGCCGTGACCGTCTCGCTCGCGCTCGTCGCAGCGGCTGCAGGCGCTGCGGGCTGGATTCTCGTCCCGATCCTCGTTGCCACGACGGGACTCTCGATGGCCTGGAACGGCCTCTCGTTCACGATTGCCGCAGAGATCGGCGGACGCCGAAGCGGCGCCGCGATCGGCTTCCAGCAGACGGTGCTCTCCGCTGTAGGCGTCGGGGCGCCGATCGCCTTCGCCGCGACGGTCTCGTGGACGTCGTGGCGTGTGGCGTTCGCGCTGGCGGCGCTCTTTCCGCTGGCGGGCTGGTTCGCGCTGCGGCCGTTGCGCGAACGCTGAGCCTGGGTAGACAGCCGGCGTGCGCCTCTACCCCGACCTGCGTGGCCAGCGCGTCGACCTGATCGCCCGCGACCTGGCCCTCGCGCTCGCTCTGGTCATCCTCGGGAAGATCGCGCTCGAGGTGCACGACGCCGTCGACAAGCTCGCCGTGCTCGGTGAGGGCGTCGAGTCGGCGGGCGGCGCGGTCACGAGCGGTTTCGACTCCGCTGCGGATGCAGTCGACGGCGCGCCGGTCGTCGGCGATGACATCGGCGACGCCCTGCGAGGAGCCGGCGAGGGAAGCGGTGGCGAGGTCGAGGACCTCGGTCGGGGCGGCGCCGGGGCGGCGCACGACCTGGCGAATCTGCTCGGAATCCTCTTCTTCGCGCTGCCGGCCGCGCTGCTCCTGGTCTGGGCGCTGCCGCCACGGATCCGCCAAATCAGGCGGCTGAACGCGGCGGCACGTGTGCTGCAGGATCCTGCGTCGCCCGAGCGTCGGGAGCTACTCGCCGCGCGTGCCGCCTTCGGGCTCCCCTACGGGACGCTGCTCCAGTACACGAAGGATCCGATCGGCGATCTCCAGGCGGGCCGCTTCGACGCGCTCGTC
>JACCRW010000171.1 GCA_013813345.1 Actinomycetota bacterium | reverse complement strand
CTGGACGCGCGGCGTCTGGGGCGAGGTCGAACGGCGGCTGCTCGACGCGATCGGCGCCCTCGGCAGGCTGCCGACCGGCGGCGATCCTGCGCTCGCGCAGGCGACCGGGACGGCCCGACAGGCCGCGAGGCTGCGAGAGCAGCTGCTGCCCTTCGTGCCCAAGAACGACAAGAGCCCGGGCTTCACGAGCCCCGTTCCGTATCCCGATGCGGACGACGACGACTTTCCACGCCGGCTCGCCGGGCTCGCGGCAATGCTCGCCGGCGGACTCCCGATCCGCGCAGTCGCGCTCAATGCACCTGGGATGTACGACACCCATGACGACCAGCCGGGCGAGCTTGCGGCTGGGCTGAAGCTGACCGCCGAGAGCCTGCTCGCCTTCCAGCGCGACCTCGAGGCGCGCGGGCTCGCCGACCGCGTGCTCGTGCACGTCTGGTCGGAGTTCGGTCGCCGCGCGAAGGAGAACGGCTCGAACGGGACCGACCACGGCGCCGCCGGCACCGGCTTCCTGATCGGCAGCCGCGTCCGCGGCCGGATGATCGGCGAGTTCCCGGGCCTCGCGACACTCGACCGAGACGGCAACCTTCGCGCCACCTCCGACTTCCGCGGCGTCTACTCGGCCCTGCTCGAAGACTGGCTCGGCACCGACGCCGAGGCGATCATCCCCGGTGCGAAGCGCTTCGCACGCCCGGCGATTCTCCGGTGATCGCGGTCGCGCTCGCCGCGCTGGCGCTTCTCCCCGCACCGGCCCGCGTGCAGGTCGGCGCTGACGAGTTCCGCTACTCGCTCTCGCGCCAGTCGCTCAAGGCAGGCCCGACGATCGTCCAGCTCGTCAATTACGGCGAGGACGAGCACGATCTGCGGCTGCGCCGCGCCGGCGGCACACGCACCTACGTCGTCGGGAAGGCCCGCCCCGGCGGCACGACCGAGCTCGAGGCCCGCTTCCTGCCTGGGCGCTTCACACTCTGGTGCTCGCTGGCCGATCACAGGAAGCGCGGGATGAGCGCGACGCTCCTCGTCCGACCGAGCTGAGTAGGATCGTGGCTCCCTCGCTCTGGAAGGAGCACGTATGTCGTTCATGGACAAGCTGAAGGCGATGTTCACCGGTTCGGACTCGCACGAGCATTCGCACGACGGTCACTCGCACGACGGTCACGATCACTCGCACGACCACGGGACCGCGGTCGACGACGTGCCGCCGGCACCGGCCGCGCCGCTCGACCCGCTCGGCACGTCGATGCCCGAGGCCGGCCCCGTTCCGACCTCGATCCCGCCGGCAGGAAGCGAGGACGAGAAGGCCTAGCTAGGCCTCGTGTGGCCAGGGGCTACTCGCGACGACGGCGCCGTAGAGCACGTGGTCGGCGACGAGCGCTGCGCGCTCGGTGAGTGACGGCTCGTTCTGCCGATGCAGGCCGAGGATCGGAGCGATGGCGAGCTCGTAGCCGAGCCAGACGGCGGCGCCGTAGACAGGTCCGGCCCAGCCCTGCTTGCGCACGAGCGGCGGCAGGAGTCCGAACACGGCGCCGCCGGTGCCGCCGTAGGCCCAATGCGTGAACTCCACCACGACATCGCGACGCTCGGGAGGAATCCGGCGGACGAGCGCCGGTATTCCCTCGAGCGCGACTCGCTCGGGTGGGATCTGCTCGACGAACCCGAGCCCCGTCGTCACCTTGCGGAGGCCGCTCATCGCCATCGCTGCGATCACGCCTCGCGCAAACGCACGACCGACCTCTCCGCGACCGCTCATCCGACGAGCTCGCGGAGGAGGTGGTAGGCGCTTGCCTGCGCCTCCTGGATCCGGGGTATGTGCTCGGACGGCGTCACGACGACGTGGTCGGCCAGCGCTTCCGCGGCGATCCGGCCGCCGTCGTTCGCGACGAACTCACGCTCGGCCCGGTCGCGTCGCGCTCGCTCGGTCACGTCGCGTGCGGTGACGAGGGTGAGCTCCAGGCCACCGGCGTCGATCGCCGTCAGGCCGCCGTCGAGGACGAGCCAGCGACCGTCGCGGTGGCGGATCCGGAACTCGGGCAGTTGCGCCCGGCCATCCGTCGCGCACACCTCGAAAGCGTCCCCGACCTGCCCGAGATCGTCGGGATGGATCAACGTCGTCAGGACTCCGCCGATCAGCTCCTCCGGCGCGTAGCCGAGCTTGTGCTCGTGCGCAGCCGACGCGTAGAGGACGACGCCGTCCGGATCGAGCAGCGCGACGAGCTCCGTGATGTTGTCGACAACGAGGCGATGGAGATCGCCACCGTTCAGGATGCTCGAGCGCTGCATCGATCGCTCCTCCGCAGGTGTGCGGGCATCATGACGGACGGTGGAGCGCCGCGCTTTCGTGGTCAAGGGGATCGTGCAGGGCGTCGGCTTCCGACCCTTCGTCTACCGGATCGCTCGGAAGCACGAGCTCGGCGGCTTCGTCCTGAACGACGGCGAGGGTGTCGTGATCGAGGTGGAGGGCAATGGGCCTGCGCTCGAGCGGTTCGAGAGCGCGCTCCGCGAGGAGGCGCCGCCCCTTGCCCAGATCGACTCGGTCGAGACGCGAGGCGTCGAGCTGCGCGGCGAGACCGAGTTCAGGATCCACGTCAGCCAGCCGCGCGGGGGCACGGCGCTGATCCCCGCGGATGTCGCCACCTGCGACGACTGCCTCCGCGAGCTCTTCGATCCCGACGATCGCCGCTACCGCTACCCGTTCATCAACTGCACGCAGTGCGGCCCGCGCTTCACGATCGTGACCGGTGTTCCCTACGACCGGCCTCTGACGACGATGGCGGGCTTTCCGCTCTGCGTCGACTGCCAACGCGAGTACCAGGATCCCGACGATCGACGCTTCCACGCCGAGCCGATCGCGTGCCCGGTTTGCGGCCCGCAGGTCACGATCTCGATCGAGGACGCAGCTCGACTGCTCCGCGACGGCTCGATTCTCGCCGTCAAGGGGCTCGGCGGCTATCACCTCGCCTGCGACGCGGCGAGCGAGGCCACTGTCGCGCGGCTGCGCGCGCGCAAGCTGCGCGAGGACAAGCCGTTCGCGGTGCTGACGAGCGAGCCGGAGCTTCTCGTCGACCCGAACGCCGAGGAGGCGGCGCTCCTCCGCTCACGAGAGCGGCCGATCGTGCTGGCTCGTCGGCGAGCGGACGCGCCGGTCGCCTTCTCGGTGGCACCTGGGACACCGTGGCTCGGCGTGATGCTGCCCTACACCCCACTCCACCATCTCCTGCTCGACGCGTTCGGCGGCGCCCTCGTGCTGACGAGCGGCAACCGCTCGGACGAGCCGATCGCGCACGAGGACGACGAGGCTCGGGAGCGCCTCGGCGGGATCGCCGACGCGTTCCTCGCCCACGACCGGCCGATCCACCGCCGCTGCGAGGACTCGGTCGTCCGTGCCGCCTACCCGATCCGCCGCTCGCGCGGGTACGCGCCTGGCGCGCTCCCGCTACCCATTCGGGCTGCGCGGCCGATCGTCGCCGCCGGCGCGGAGTTGAAGAGCACCTTCTGCGTCGCCCGGGATGCGCAGGCGTTCCTCTCCCCGCACCTCGGCGATCTCGACTCGGAGCTCGCCTACCGCGCCTTCATCACCGATCTCGAGCTCTATCTCGCGATGCTCGGCGCCGAGCCGGAGGTGATCGCGCACGACCTCCATCCCGAGTACCTGGCCACGAAATGGGCGCTCGAGCAGGACGCCGAGCACGTCGGCGTTCAGCATCACCACGCCCATGCGGCGGCGTGCCTGGCCGAGCACGGCGAGACCGGCCCCGCGCTCGCGCTCGTCTTCGACGGCACCGGCTACGGGACCGACGGGACGCTCTGGGGCGGCGAGCTGCTGCGTTGCGACCTGAACTCGTTCGAGCGGCTCGCGCATCTGGAGCCAATCCCGCTGCCGGGTGGCGAAGCCGCGATTCGCGAGCCCTGGCGGGTGGCGGCTGCCTGCCTCGAGCGCGCCGGCGAGCCCGTGCCGTGGGAGCGTTGGGAGGTGGTGCGCCACGCGCTGAAGGTGAACGCGCCGCTCTCGTCCGGGATGGGGCGGCTGTTCGACGCGGTCGCGGCAGTGCTCGGGGTGCGCGACTCCGTCACATACGAGGGCCAGGCCGCGATCGAGCTCGAGCAGCTCGCGGGCGAGACGGCGGCCGATCCTTGGACGTGGCGGTTCGGCGACGGAACGGCCCTAGTAACAGACTGTTACTTGGCGCTCCGCGCCGGCGGCGACCGCGCGGAGATCGCCGCCGCCTTCCACGAGACGGTCGCGGCAGCCGCCGCCGAGGCGTGCGCCGAAGCCGCGAGCCCGCCGACGATCGTCCTCTCGGGCGGCAGCTTCCAGAACCTGCGCCTGCTCTCCTCGACGAAGCGACGGCTCGAGCGCCTCGGCTTCCGCGTCCTCACCCACCGGCTCGTGCCGCCGAACGACGGCGGGATCAGCTACGGCCAGGCGGCGGTCGCCGCGAGCCGCGTCTAGGCGAGGCCGACCACGAGGAGCACGCCGAGGAAGAGGCTCGCGCCGACGGCGGCCAACTCGACCCTCCTCGCGCCGAGCAGTCGACCGAGCCTGGGGCCGGGAATCGCGACTCTCGGGAGGGCGGCGAGCGCGAGGAGGAGGACGGCGACGATGAGCAGGAGACTCCCGAGGAGGCTTTCCGGAACCTCGTCTGCGAGTCGGCCCGGAGTGAACGCTTCGATCCCGAGGCCCTCGTCGGGCTCGCCCGCGGAGACGGAGGCCGGTGAGTCAACACTCTCGCTCCGGTCGCCTCCGCTTCGGCTGGCCTGTGCGCCCGCGACGCCACCGACGGCCGGCCCGGCGACGCCGGGTTCCTGGGACGATTCCGGCTCAGGCGTTCCCGTCGTGCCGCCGAGCACCTGTGCCTGAGCCGCCGTGCAGACGTTTCGCCGTCGCGCCGCAGCGGTCGAAGCCGGCGATAGGCGCACCGAGTCGGAGATCACCACGGTGACGCGGCGGGTCGTCACACCCGGCGCACGAAGCAGGAGGCGATACGTACCGGGCGGGAGCGTTCGCCCCTGTAGCCGCCGACCGAAGCGCACGAGATTCGAGCCGGCGCGACCACGGACTGCGAACCGCCCGACGGCGCGGCAGCGCGGGGAAACCTGCACGACACTCACCTGCAGCCGGCGAGCGCGGTCGAGCCGGAAGCGCACGAGAACCGGGCGGGCCTTCGGTCCCGTTGCGGTAATCGCCACGCGCGAGCTGCGGAGGCTCTTGATCACCGACGCGGACCTGGGCGACGACGAGGGCGATTCGCCGTCGCCGGCCGCGCCGCCGCCCGGTGAGGACGGGCTCTCTCCCGAGCCGGTCGTCGCGGGAGCCGGCTCGGACGGAGACGTCGCACCGGGTGTGGGCGCCGTCGTCGTGGTCGCCGTTGTGGAAGGCCTGGGTGGTGTGACGCGCGGCGGCGGTGGGGCGGCGCGCGGCGGGGGTGGTGCCGTGGCTGGA
>JACCRW010000163.1 GCA_013813345.1 Actinomycetota bacterium | reverse complement strand
GTACACGGCTACTCAGATGGCCGCGGACGCTGCGCAAGTGCTGGACGAAGCGGGCTTGCAGCGGGCGCACGTCGTCGGCACGAGCCTCGGCGGGATGATCGCGCAGGAGCTCGCGCACGCCCACCCTGAGCGCGTCGACCGACTCGTGCTCGCGTGCACGACTTCCGGTGGGCCGGCGGCCTACCCGATGCCCGAGCAGACGATCGAGTTGCTCCAGAAGGCGCCGACCTTGCCTGCGGCCGAGGCGCTTCGCGGCTTCGTGGTCAACGCGCTCGAGCCCGATCCTCGTCCAGAGCTTGTCGAGCGGATCCTGGAGCATCGCTCTGCGAATCCACAGGATCCGGTCGCGTGGGCCTTCCAGGCGGCGGCCGCAGTGGGCTTCGATCGCTACGAAGATGCCTCGTCGCTCGCGCTGCCGACCCTCGTCCAGCACGGCGACGGCGACGTCGTCGTCGATCCGCGGAACTCGGAGCTGCTCGTCCAGCTGATCCCGGACGCGCGGCTCGAGCTCTATCCGGGCTGCGGGCATCTCTTCTTCTGGCAGGCGCCGGAGCGGTTCGTGCACGAGCTCGAGGAGTTCCTCCTGTGAGCGGCCTGACGCTCGACCGCTGGATCCGCGACCGGGCGCGAACGACTCCCGAGCGGGTCGCGATCGACTTTCTCGGTGTCGAGACGACCTACCGCGAGCTCGACGAGCGCTCGGAGCGGCTCGCGGCGGGACTGCTCGAGGCGGGCCTCGTACCGGGCGACCGCGTCGCGACGCTGACCGGCTCGAGTCCGGAGCACGTCGTTGTCTTCTTCGCCTGCGCGAAGGCCGGCCTGATCCTGTTGCCCCTCAACTGGCGGCTGACGAACGCCGAGTTCGCCTACCAGCTCGCCGACGCGGAGCCGGCCGTCCTGCTCGCCTCGACCGAGCTCGCCGAAACCGCCTCGTCGCTCCATGAACGAAGCGCAGGGCTGGAAGACCTTGTGTTTCAGAAACGCAAAGTCCTCCCGCCGGTCGGCGACGACGACGGGCTCCTGCTCGTCTACACCTCGGGCACGACCGGCCGGCCAAAAGGCGCCGTGCTCACCCACGCGAACTGCTTCTGGACGAACCTCTCGTTCGATCGCGTCGCGGGCGTCGGCGACGAGGACGTCGTCCTCCAGGTCCTGCCGCAGTTCCACGTCGGCGGCTGGAACGTGCAGCCGCTGCTCGCCTGGTGGAAGGGCGCGCGCGTCGTCCTCGAGCCGTCGTTCGAGCCGGGTCGCGCGCTGGCGCTGATCGGCGAGAAGCGGGTGACGACGATGATGGGCGTGCCGGCGACCTATCTCTTCCTCGCGCAGGAACCGGGCTTCGCCGATGCCGATCTCTCCAGCCTGCGCCGTGCGGTGGTCGGCGGCGCGCCGATGCCGGAGCCGCTCCTCGAGCTCTGGCACGAGCGGGGAGTCGAGATCGTCCAGGGCTACGGGCTGACCGAGGCGGCGCCGAACGTCCTCTGCCTGCCGCCTGAGGACGCGGCGCGCAAGCGCGGCTTCGCGGGCAAGCCGTATCCGCACGTCGACGTCGCGCTCCGCGATCCCGAGAGCGGGAGCCTCGTCAAAGGCGCCGGTGAGGGCGAGCTCGTCGTGCGAGGTCCCAACGTCTTCGCCGGCTACTGGCGCAACCCCGACGCAACGGCCGCCGCGTTCGTCGACGGCTGGCTCCTCACCGGCGACATCGCCGCGCGCGACGAGGAGGGCGACTACCGGATCGTCGGCCGGCTCAAGGACATGGTCATCTCAGGCGGGGAGAACGTCTATCCCGCCGAGATCGAGAGCGTGCTGCACGAGCACCCCGTGGTCGCGGAGGCGGCGGTGCTCGGCGTGCCGGACGAGCGCTGGGGTGAGGCGTGCGCTGCGTTCGTCGTGCTTGCCGCCGAAGCGAGCGAGACCGAGCTCCTTGCCTTCTGTCGCGAGCGGCTGGCGAAGTTCAAGGTTCCGCGGGAGATCCGCTTCGTCGAGGAGCTGCCGCGGAACGCGATGGGCAAGATCGTCAAGAGCGAGCTCCTGGAGCGGGTGGCGTGACCGAGTTGACGACCGGAGTCCAGCCCACCGGGGTCGGCGGGCGCCCGCTCTCGAGCCGCGGCCTCCGCACGCGCCGGCTTCTCCTCGAGGCCGCCGAGCGCGCCTTCGCCGAGCTGGGCTACCACGATGCCTCGATCGTCAAGATCACCGAGGCCGCGGGCGTCGGCCAGGGCACGTTCTACCTCTACTTCGACGGCAAGAAGCGGATCTTCGACGAGCTCGTGCTCGACCTGAACGCCCGCGTCCGCCGGGCGATGACCGAGGCCTCCTCGCAGGGCTCGACGCGCGCCGAGCGCGAGCTGCTCGGCTTCGGCGCCTTCTTCCGCTTCACCGCCGAGCACCCGGCGCTCTACCGGATCATTAGGCAGGCCGAGTTCGTCTCACCCGAGATCCTCCAGCTCCACTACGAGCGGCTGACCGCAGGCTACGTCGCGGGCCTGCGCCAGGCGATGGCCGAGGGGGAAGTCGCGCAGGGCGATCCCGAGGTGCTCGCCTGGAGCTTGATGGGGATCGGCGAGCTCGTGGGGATGCGCTGGATCCTCTGGGACAGCGGCTCGGAGATGCCCGAGCGAGTCTTCGACGAGTTGGCGCGGATCCTCGTGCGAGCGATCGGCGCCAGGGATCTCGAACCGTGATCGGACTCAGCGCAACCGCTTCGTATCTCCCCGAGCGCTGGCTGACCGCGGCCGAGATCGGCGCGGCGAGCGGGATCCCGGAAGCCGT
>JACCRW010000125.1 GCA_013813345.1 Actinomycetota bacterium | reverse complement strand
AGCACGCGGCGCTCGTCCTCGCTCGGATCCTCGAGCAGCACGAGCGCCTGATCGGCGTGCGTCGCGACGACGACCTTGTCGAAGCGACGCCGTTCGCCATCGTCGGTCGTCAGCTCGACTCCGTCCGGGTCGCGCCGGACCGAGCGGACGCCGAGGCCGAGCTGGAGCCGCGAGCCGAGCCGCTCGGAGAGGACGCGAACGTAGGTGTCCGAGCCGCCGCTCACCGTCCGCCACGCGAAGCGGCGCAGGCCCAGCATCCCGTGGTTGTCGAAGAAGCGGATCGCGTACGCGGCGGGGAACTCGAGCGCGCGGCCCGGCGCCGTCGACCAGAGAGCGGACGTGAGCGGGACGAGGAAATGGCGCCGGAACCGGCGCGAATAGCCGTGCTCATCCAGATAGGCCTCGAGCGTGTGCTGCTCGTAGTCGGCCTCGTCGAGCGAGCGCCGAGCGGTGCGGAGCCAGCGGCCGATCTCCCAGAGCAGGGCGCCGAAACGCGGACTCGCCAGGCTCCGGCGCTGCGCGAACGGCCGTCGGCCGGAGTATTCGAGCCCGCATGCCGCGCAGCCGACCG
Organism: Actinomycetota bacterium; assembly: GCA_013813345.1. Lineage (GTDB taxonomy): Bacteria > Actinomycetota > Thermoleophilia > Gaiellales > Gaiellaceae > Gaiellasilicea. Next base: position 1,461 of record JACCRW010000125.1, on the reverse strand, counting down.
AGAACGACATCTGCGACTCCTGGGTGGGGACGCCGAGCTCGCCGAGGAGGCGAGCGAGCAGCGGATAGTTGCGCGTGTTGTGGACGAGGAAGCCCGTGTCGAGCGCGAGCCCGTCGTGGCGGATCGTGTGCGTGTGCCCGCCCGCGCGCGAATCGCGCTCGAAGACGGTGACGTCGTGAGCGCGATCGAGCAGGTAGGCGGCGCCGAGACCGGAGATCCCGCTGCCGACGACGGCGACTCTCATCGCGGTGGAGGTCCCATTGCAACCAGTATTCGTCGGGCCACGAACAATGGTTGACTCGTTACTCTGCCGAGGGGTCTCATGGGTGGAAAAAGTCTAGACAGCGGTCTTGCGGCGGCCGTCCCGGTTGGAACAGTGCGCACCGGCACGAGCCGGATCAGCCAGGCGGTGACGCTCGTCGCCGTCATCGTGCCGCCGCTCGGAATCCTCTCGGCGATGGGCCTCCTCTGGGGCGTGGCCTTCCACTGGGTCGATCTGCTCCTGCTCGTCGGCTTCTACAGCGTCTGCGCCTTCGGGACCACGATCGGCTTCCACCGCTACTTCACGCACCGCGGCTTCCGGACGAGCAAGCCGGTCGAGGCGACCCTGGCGATCCTCGGCTGCATGACGATGCAGGGGCCGCTGACCCAATGGGTGACCGACCATCGCAAGCATCACGCGCTCTCCGATCAGCCCGGCGATCCGCACTCGCCGCACGTCGGTCGCAGCGAGGGCGCGTGGGGCGCGATCCGCGGCTTCGTTCATTCGCACGTCGGCTGGCTCTTCGCGAACCTCGGGATGGAGCAGGGGCGCGAGTACGGGAAGGATCTGTACGAGAACTGGCTCGTGCGGACGATCGACCGGCTCTACCTGCTCTGGGTCATCCTCACGCTCGGGCTGCCGTTCCTCGTTGGCTACGCGATCGGAGGAACGATCGCCTCCGGGCTTGCCGGACTCGTCTGGGGCGGCCTGATCCGGATCTTCCTCTACCAGCACGCCACCTTCAGCGTCAACTCGATCTGCCACATGTTCGGGCGGAAGGACTTCCGTTCGCGCGACGAGGCGCGCAACAACTGGCTCGTCGCGCTGCTCGTCTTCGGCGAGGGCTGGCACAACAACCATCACGCCTTCCCGAGCTCCGCCCGCCACGGGCTCCTGCGCCGCCAGATCGACGTCTCCTGGCTCGTGATCCGCGGGCTCGAGCGGCTCGGCGTCGTCTGGGACGTGAAGGTGCCCGACGAGCGGCAGCAGCTCCGCTGCCGCGCCCAGCCTGCGGAGGGCTGAGCCTCCTAACCCTCGCGGTCGAGCGTCGCCTTCAGGCCGGCCATTCCCTCGTCGGCTGTCTTCGCGAGCATCGGCTTGAGGAGCGGCTCGGCGACCCGGCGCAAGCCCTTGAGCTTGATCTCGGCTGTGTAGGTGATCCGGGAGCCTTCGCCGGCGGGCTCGACCACGATCGTGTC
>JACCRW010000122.1 GCA_013813345.1 Actinomycetota bacterium | reverse complement strand
CCGCCGAAGCGACGGGTGACGTTCCGCAGCGAGAGGAGGGCCATGCGTCGGCGTACCTTATGGTTCGAGAGTAAGAGAGGCAACGGGACGGCGTGCGCCCGGTACTCTCCCCGCGTGAGTCTTTCCGCGAGCGAGCCGGCTGCCGGCGAGCTGCACATGAGCCGGGGCCAGAAGATCGTCAACCTCTTCGGCGTCACGCTCCCCTTCGTCGGCTTCCTGGCCTCGATCTTCCTCCTCTGGGGCAGCTACGTGACCTGGCGCGACTTGATCATCTTCGCCGTCGGCTACGCGCTGACGACGCTCGGAATCTCGATCGGCTTCCACCGGCTCTTCACGCACCGCTCCTATGAGACCTACCGGCCGATCCGCTACGGGCTCGCCGTGCTCGGCTCGATGGCGGTGCAGGGGCCGGTGATCCGCTGGGTCTCCGACCACCGCAAGCACCACAACTTCGCCGACCGAGACGGCGACCCGCACTCGCCACACGCCGGCTTCGCGCCCGGCCTGCGCGGGAAGCTCGCGGGGCTCTGGCACGCGCACGTGGGCTGGCTCTTCCGCAACGTCGGCAGGGCGGAGTGGACGAAGTACGCGAAGGATCTGTTGGCCGACCGCGGGATGGTCTTCATCTCGCGCTGGTTCCCCGCGTGGGTCGCGGCCTCGCTCGCGCTCCCGTTCGTGGCCGGCTGGATCTGGGGCGGCACGCTCGGCGCCGGTCTCCAGGCCATGTTCTGGGGCGGCCTGATCCGGATCTTCCTGCTCCACCACATCACGTGGTCGGTCAACTCCGTCTGCCACTTCATCGGGTCGCGGCGCTTCCAGGTGAAGGACGAGTCGCGCAATGTCTGGTGGCTCTCGTGGATCTCGTTCGGCGAGTCGTGGCACCACAACCACCATGCGTTCCCGTCGTCTGCGTTCCACGGCCTCAAGCCCTGGGAGCTCGACATCGGCGGCCTCGTGATTCGGCTGCTGCGTCGCCTCGGGCTCGTCTGGAAGGTGAACACGCCGACCCCGGACATGCAGCGTCGCCGCCAGCTCGCCGGATGAGTCGGCCCGAGACGCCGTCCGACTCGCCGCTCTCGCTCGAGGACGTGATGGGATCTCCGGGCTACCAGAGCCTGATGACCCCCGAGCTCGGCCCCGCCGATCCCGCCTACCCGTTCGACCTGCCGCGGCTCGATCCCGAATCGCACCGCCCGAGCGCCGAGCGCGTCCGGCTCGCCGAGCTCGCAGGCTCGCCGGTCGCGCTCGTCTTCGGCTCGTATACCTGACCTCCCTTTCGCCGCCAGTTGGGCGAGCTGGAGGAGCTGTACGAACGCCACCGCGACGAGGTCGCGTTCTTCATCGTCTACATCCGCGAGGCGCATCCCGAGGACGGGTGGGTTCTCGCCGACAACCGCGGCGACGAGGTCGCGCTCGCGGATCCGACGACGCTCGAGGAGCGGGCGGCTGCAGCCGATGCGTGCGTGGTGCGGCTGGACACGCGGATTCCGGTGCTCCTCGACGACGTCGACGACGCCGTCGCGCTGGCCTACGGCGGTTGGCCCGACCGGCTCTACCTGATCGGCCGCGACGGCCGGATCGCCTTCCAGGGCGGCCGCGGCCCCGACGGCTTCGAGCCGGCAGAGCTGGCGCGCGCGATCGAGGCCGAGCTCGGTTAGCCGACTACACGTCGCTTTGGGACGTGTCCGGGGTCAAAGCCCGGACGTGGCCGCAACGGACACGAGTCGTTTGAAAACACCTGCTCATCGGCGTTCTGCGGTTCCGACGGGACGTGTCCGGGCTTTGACCCCGGGACGGGCCAGAAGCGTCAGTCGAAGGCGTAGACGCCGCCGTCGGCGAACGTCTTCAGGATCCGGCGGGCGACGACCATCCGGTGCACCTCGTCAGGGCCGTCGTAGATGCGGGCGCCGCGGGCGTGGATGTACATCTGGCCTAGCGGGCTCAAGTCGGTGAGCCCGCGGCCGCCGTGGACCTGGATCGCGCGGTCGATCACATCGTGGAGCACGCGCGCCGCAAAGAATTTGATCAGCGAGACCTCGATCCGGGCCTCGTCGCCCTCGTCGAGCTTCCGCGCCGCGTCGAGCGTCATCAGCCGGCAGGCCTGGATCTCGGCCGCTGAGTCGGCGATCCAGTTCTGCACCGTCTGCTTCTCGGCGAGCGGGCCGCCGCCGACCTCGCGCTCGAGCGCGTAGGAGCACATCAGCTCGAAGGCGCGCTCCATCTGGCCCAGCCAGCGCATCACGTGGTGGATCCGCCCCGGCCCCAGCCGCTTCTGGGCGATCCGGAAGCCGTCGCCGGGCTCGCCGAGGACGTTCTCGAGCGGCACGCGCACGCCGGTGTAGCGCACCTCGCAGTGCGTCGACCAGCCGCGGCCCTCGTGTCCCATCACCGGAATCGGCCGGACGACCTCGACTCCGGGTGTGTCGGCGGGCACGAGGATCTGGCTCATCCGCCGGTGCGGCGGCGCATCGGGGTCGGTGACCGCCATCACGATTCCGAAGGTCGCACCCTCCGCCGAGGACGAGAACCACTTGTGCCCGTCGATCACCCATTCCTCGCCGTCGGCGACCGCCGTCGTCTGGAGCCCCGTCGGATCCGCGCCCGAGACCTCGGGCTCCGTCATCGAGAAGAACGAGCGTGCCGTCCCCTCGACGAGCGGCCGGAGGAACTGCTCCTTCTGCTCGTCCGTCCCGAAGAGGTGGAGGATCTCGCCGTTGCCTGCGTCGGGCGCCTGGCAGTTGAAGACGAGCTGCGCCCACATGCTCCGCCCGATCTCCTCGTTCAGGAGCGCGTACTCGATGAAGCCGGAGCCGGTGCCGCCCGCCTCCGGGGG
>JACCRW010000110.1 GCA_013813345.1 Actinomycetota bacterium | reverse complement strand
CTCCTCGCGCTCGGAGACGAGCATCGCGATCGCCTGCACGGTCTTCCCGAGGCCCATGTCGTCGGCCAGGATTCCGCCGACTCCGAGGTCACCAAGGAGGCGCAGCCAGCCGTGCCCGCGCTCCTGGAACGGAAAGAGGTCGAATCGCATCCCGGCCGGCGTCGGCAGCGAGCGGAAGCGGCGCTCGCCGTCTCCGAGCAGCTCGGAAAGCGGTTTGTCGAGCGTGACGGCGCCGAGCTCGAGTCCGGCCTCGTCCGTCTCGAGGCCGGACACGGCGCGAACGAGGTCGACGATCCCGGCGCCGCTTGTCTCTGACGGGCTGCGGCGGCGCTCGAGGAAACGCAGGGCGCGCTCGACATCCGACTCGCGAAGCGCGTGCCAGCGCCCGCCGACTCGAATGAACGGCTGCTTGGCCGCGGCGAGCTCGGCGAGCTCCTCGTCGGTGAGAGCGACATCGCCGATCGCGAGCCGCCAGTCGAAGCGCGCGAGCGTTGCGGGCGAGAGGAGGCCGCTTGCGCGGGTGCTGCGGCGACTCGTCGCCGTCAGGTCGATGCGCAGGCTGCTCGGCGCCCGAAGCCAGGCGGCGGGAAGCAGCACGGGCACACCGCGTTCCTCGAGCCGCGGCATCGTCTCGCGAAGAAAGGAGGCGGCTACATCCGGGTCGAGCTCGAGCTCGACCGGCTCGGCGATCTCGAACGTGACTCCGACCTCGGCGAGCAGCGGCTCGAGGTCGGCCAGGCGGCGGATCAGATCTCGGCGGGGGTCGCTCGCGCGCAGGAACGAGAAGACGCCGCCGTCGCCGCTCCAGAGCAGCCCGGCCGGGAGCGCGAGTGTGGGGTCGTCCTCCGCCTGCAGCCAGAGCTCGAGGAAGAGCGTGGGCGAGCCGTTCTCTGCGGGGCGCTCATCGAGGTGGAAGGCCAGCCGCCATGACGCCGCCGAGAGCCGGCCTAGCCCGTCGTCGACCCAGCGGGAGAGCCGCCGCTCGAGCGCTCCGTAGCCGGAGTGGCGCGGGAGCACCGCCTCGGCGGCGGTGAGCCCCGCGAGGAAGAGCTCGAGCGCACTGGCCCTCCTCCGCGCGGGACTGGCCAGACGGACGCCGCTCCCCCGCAATCGGTCACGGGCGATCTGGTCGACGAGGACGGGGTAGAGGTCGTCGACCGTCGCTCTCGCGTCGCCCGCGAAGGCGCTCGTCGCCACCGCCGGGAGCGCCGCCGCGATTCGAGCCAGTGACTCCTGGATGCTCTCGTCAAGCGTCGCTCCCCAGAAGGCATACCACCAGCCGTCGCCATGGTCGAGGTGTGGATGGACGAGCCCCTCCGCGACGGCGTTGCGCGCCACCGCGACGAGCGCGAAGAGCCCCCGAGCGCTGTCCCCGGGCTCGAGGGAACGAGGCGGCGACTCGGCGAGCCGGACGAGCTCCCGCGCGTCGATCCGCCGGACCTCGACCTCGCCGCCAGCGACGGGAAGCTCGACCGTCGACGGCAGGCCGAAGGAGAGTCCCTCGACCGAGAGCGCTCCGTCGTCAGTGCGCGAGAACGCGAGCGCCGTTGCGTCCTCCTGCCACACGAGCTCGAGGGATGCTGTCGACGCTTTTGCGGCTGGAAGGATCGTGGCAGGCTCGGACATCGACCTTCCAAGATAGGCGTAACTCACGACGTCGCGCCGGCTCCTTGGAGGTTGCCTCCACGCTGCTATAGGATCGTCGCACCCGTGGCAGCCACGCCCTCTCCCCAGCAGCTCGCCCAGGTGCCGCTCTTCGCGGGCCTGACAGAACGCAACCTGAAGGTGCTCGCGAACTCTCTCAAGGAGCGCTCGTTCGGCGAGGGCGAGACGATCGCCGCGGAGGGGAAGTCGGGTGTCGGCTTCTTCGTGATCGTCGAGGGCGAGGCGGCGGTGAGCGTCGACGGCAAGGAGCGGACCACCCTCCGAGCCGGCGATCACTTCGGCGAGCTGGCCCTGATCGACGACGGGGCTCGCACGGCGACCGTGACAGCGAAGACGCGGCTTCGCTGCTACGCGATGACCTCGTGGGAGTTCCGGCCGCTCGTCCAGGAGAACACGACCGTCGCCTGGCACCTGCTCGAGAACCTGGCGAAGCGACTCCGCGCAGCCGACGCCCGCCCCGGCCAGTAGCGCGGGCTACACTGCGGAGTCGAGAAGCTCGGCGTTCTCGCTCTCGGGCGGAGTCCCGTAGACGTAGAGAACGAGCTCCTCGGCGCCGTGGTTCACCGTCTGGAGCGGCGTCCCGTGCTCGACGTGGATGAGCCCACCTGTCGGCACGTCGTGGCGCTCCGGTGGGTCGCCGAGGTACATCGAGAGCGTCCCCACAAGAACCACGAACGTCTCCTCCTGGAGCACATGCCTGTGACGGCGGCCCTTGGCGCCGGGCTCGTAGCGCCACATGTTCGCGCGAGTGTGGGCGAAGCCGGCGAGCTCGCTCAGCTCCGCCACGTGCCGGGCCGGCTCGTCGGGCTCGTGGGGCCGCGTGATCCACTCGAGCTCGTCCGGACGGAGCACGCGGAACGCCACGGCTACAGCGCCTTCCAGAAGATCGTGGTGTCGCAGGGTCGCCCGTCCGGATAGAGCGCGAAGCCGGGAACCACGCCGACCTTCGTCCAGCCGAGTCGCGTATAGAGGCGCGCGGCATCGTCGCCGCTGACGGCGTCGAGCACGAGTAGCGTCTTCCCCTCCGCTCGCGCCTCCGCCTCTGCGCCGGCCATCAGAAGCTCCGCGATCCCGCGCCTGCGGGCGGAGCGGTGGACGAGGAGCTTCGCGATCTCCGCGCGGTGCGGCTGGTTCGGCGGCAGCGCGAGGATCACCTGCACCGTGCCGACGAGGGCGCTCCCAGCGAAGGCGGCGAGGAGCAACCGCCGGCCCTGCTCGACCTCGGCCGCGAAGCCTGCGAAGGCGTCGCGCGCCTCCTCGGGCGAGAAGGGCGCCATGTAGCCGACGGATGCGCCTCCGGCGACGCAGTCGTGGAGGACGGCCGCGAGCGCGTCGAGCTGGGCGGGCACCTCGGCCGGATCGAGCCGGCGGATCTCGAGCTGCTCGGTGGCGGACATCGGCTCAGTCTCGCATCGACGCCTGGGTACCCGTTGACCGGCTCGAGAGAAGTCAGTCACGAGCGTCGTCGCCCAGGGGGGCCGATGCCCGCGCTACAACTTGGGCATGTCCCGGGTCGCCCTCGGTTTCGCCCTGCTCGGCGCCCTGGCGGCCGCCGCGCCTGCGCACGCGCGCGAGTGCGGGATTCCGGACTCGAAGCCGCTCTGGGTCGACTTCGCCGGGCACGACGCGCCGCTGCCGCAGAAGCCGGGGCTGACGCTCGCCTACACCTCCGGGACCGAGAAGCCCGCCGCCGCGCGGGCCGCGGGCGCGGCGACCGTCTTCTTCGACCTCAACTTCAACAAGCGAGTCGGCACTCCGACGGCGCCGGCCGATCCGGCGACGATCGTCGAGAAGGCCGACCGGCTGTTCGACTTCGCCGTCTCCGTGACCGGCTGCGCGACGCCGTGGATCGCTTTGAACGAGCTCTTCGGCGCGCAGACGCCGACGCCGTGGACCGAGACGACGGCGCAGTACCGCGAGAACACGCTCGTCCTGATCCGGCGCCTGGCCGAGCGCGGCGCCCGCCCGGCGATCACGATCGCGAACCCGCCCTACACCGGCGGCGAGGCGGCTGACTGGTGGCGGGAAGCGGCTGCGACCGCGCTCCTGATCCGCCAGGTGTTCTTCACGGCGCCGAACGTGCCGCAACTCCACGCGCTCGGCCCGGTGCGTGGGAGCCGCGCGATGCGGCGCGGGATGCGCGGGCTCGTCCGCCGCTTCACCGAGATCGGGATCCCGGCGAGCCGCGTCGCGCTCGAGCTCCAGTTCCACTCCGCACCGGGGCAGGGCGGACGCGAAGGGCTCCAGCCCCGCTCGAAGTGGCTCGAGATCGTCAAGCTCGAGGCGCTGGCCGCGCGGCAGGTCACGAAGGAGCTCGGCACCCACTCGATCTGGTCCTGGGGCTGGGCCACGTTCAGCACGGCGGGGATCGACCGGGATAAGGGCGAGGCCGTCTGCGTCTACCTCTGGGTGCGCGACCCGAAGCTCTGCAGCGGGCCCGGCGCCGCCGGACCGGCGTTCGATGCGTCGCTCACGGCCGGGCAGCTC
>JACCRW010000108.1 GCA_013813345.1 Actinomycetota bacterium | reverse complement strand
CGAGCTGGATCTTCTACGGCGGGCTCGAGGAGCTTCTGACGGGCTGGGTGCTCGGGCAGCTCCCGGACGGCGACGACGAGGTCGCGCGTGCGGAGCGCACGATCGTCGACATGCTCTGCGGCGGGCTGGCGGCAGCGCCTAGTTCTGCACGGGGGTTGCGGCCGCAACCGGCTTCGGCTTCGTCCAGCCACCACGCGTAACCCAGACACCGAGCGCCAGCGCGACGATGGCTGCGCCGAGGATTCCGACCTCCTCGTCGAACCAGCCGCTCGCAGGAACGATGCTCTGGAGGACGCTGTCGAGCACGTTGATCGCACTAAACGTCAGAGCAACGCCGACGAGCGCTCCCGGGATTGCGAGCCACACGCTCCAGCGCCGCAGGAGCGTGTAGACGGCTGCGCCCCCGGCGACGAAGAGTGCCGCGATCCCCAGGACGAATGCCGCCGAGATGACGACGTTGTCGCCACCAGCTGCCGCGAGGATCAGGAGCAGCTTGACGAGCCAGGCAGCCCCGCCCACGAGCCAGGCGTATGCAGCAACACGCAGAGACGTCGACACGATCGGACCCCCTGGAGAGTTGTGAGTGTTGTTCATGCCGCCGACCTTAGGGCGGCCGCCCTCGTTTGTCGTCTGCCGCTCGAGGTGTCATGCGCTCTGCCGCGTGGGGTAGCCGGAATAGCCTGGGCGACGGATGACGCCGGGTCGCCGATCTACTACCGTCGAGTCATGAAGCGGCCGGCGCTCTTCGAGCAGCCAGCGATCAGAGACGCACTACTCGCGGCTGGACTTGCCCTCCTCGTGGAGCTCGAGATCCTGTTGACGGATGTGAGCGGGCCGACGATGGCGCTCGTGGTCCTCGGGCTCGCTGCGACCTTGCCGCTCGTGGCGCGCCGGCGCGCTCCCGTGGCCGTCGTCGCGATCGTGATGGCCGCCGCGCTCGGACTCGACGCCCTCAGCGAGGTCCAGGAGCCGCAGATCACTCTGCTCGCGTTCGTTCTCGCAACGTTCTCGGCCGGGGCTTACGCCGACCGGCGTAGGGCGCGCGTCGGCCTCGCGATCGCGCTCGGCAGCATCCTGGTGGATCAGCCCGCCGACTTCGTCGTCATGGGCCCACTCCTCGCTGCCGCCTGGATCGTCGGGCGGCTCGTCCGTTCCCATGCCCTCCAGGCCCGGCGGCTCGTCGAGCTCACCGGCGTCCTCGAGCGCGAGCAGGCCGAGAACGCCCGTCTCGCGATCGCCCACGAGCGCGTGCGTATCGCGCGCGAGCTGCACGACGTCGTCGCGCACAGCGTCAGCGTGATCGTCGTGCAGGCAGGTGCAGAGCGGTTGACGCTCGGGGAGGAGCGCCCCGCGACGCGTGAGGTGCTTCGCGGGATCGAGCGGACCGGCCGCGAGGCCCTCGTCGAGATGCGCCGGCTCGTCGGCGTCCTGCGCCGCGGGGACGACGAGCTCGAGCTCGCACCCCAGCCGACCCTCGCGCGTCTGGACGAGCTGGTCGAGCACCTTCGCCAGGCCGGCCTGCCGGTCGAGCTGACCGTTGAGGGCGAACCTGCCGAGCTTGCTCCGGGCGTCGATGTCTCGGCGTACCGGATCGTGCAGGAGGCGCTCACGAACACGCTCAAGCACGCAGGCCCGGCGCGTGCGTTCGTACTCGTGCGCTACGGCCGGCGCCTGCTCGAGCTCGAGGTCGCGGACGACGGCGCCGGCGAGCCGCCTTTCGAAGGCAACGGCCACGGGTTGATCGGGATGCGGGAGCGGATCGCGCTGCATGGCGGCGAGCTCGAGGTCGGCTCGCGTTCGGGCGGCGGCTTCGCCGTTCGCGCGAGCTTCCCGCTGGGGCGCGCGCCGACGTGACCAGGGTTCTCATCGTCGACGACCAGCCGCTCGTGCGGGCGGGGCTGCGCAAGATCTTCGAGGCCGATCCGGCACTCGAGATCGTGGGTGAGGCTCCCAACGGCCTGGCGGCGGTCGAGAGCACCGCGCGGCTACGGCCCGACGTCGTCGTGATGGACATCCGGATGCCGGTGCTCGACGGCCTCGAGGCGACCAGGCGCCTGACCGCCGAGGCAGGCGGTGAGCGGATCCTGATCCTGACGACGTTCGATCTCGACGAGTACGTCTACGAGGCGCTGCGCGCCGGTGCGAGCGGATTCATGCTGAAGGACGCGCCGCCGGAGGACCTGATCGCCGCCGTTCGCATCGTCGCGGGAGGCGAGGGCCTGCTCGCTCCCGCCGTCACCAAGCGGGTGATCGAGCGCTTCGCCGGCCTACCGGGGCCTGAGCCGCACCCTCCGGCCGAGCTCGACGAGCTGACGGCACGGGAACGGGAGGTGCTCGCGCTCCTCGCGGGCGGCCTCTCGAACGCCGAGATCGCCAGGCAACTCGTGATCAGCGACGGCACGGCCAAGACCCACGTCGCGCGAGTGCTCGGCAAGCTCGGGCTGCGCGATCGCGTGCAGGCGGTCATCTTCGCCTACGAGTCCGGACTCACCCGCGTCAGCGACAGACCGGGCCGCCCGCGCCGCTGAGACCGAAGGCCCAGAGGCGGTCGCGCAGGATGTGGAAAGCAGTGGTCGTCATGCCACGGCGGAGCACCAGGGCGTAGTAGCCGTCGCAGTCGACTCGCTTGGCCGCGACGTACTGCTTCCTCACCGCCGCCACCGGGTCGCCGAGCGTCAGCCGCGCCCGCGTGCGCCAACCGGGTGGCGAGTGGAGCGTGAAGAGCGCGACCGCGCGTCCCCGGCGGAACTCGACGCCCACCCCCCGCGGTTGGAAGGCGAAGTAGTTGAAGTACCACGTCGCGTGCGGGCAGGTGTCGCAGATCCCGTAGGCGCGGCCCCAGGCGGCCTCGACCTGCGCCGCCGTGGCGCCGAGTCGGAGCCCCCCGAGGCTCGAGCCGGGAACGAGCACTCCCGCGGTCGGGGGCGCTGCGGCGGCCGGAGCGACGGTGAGCGCGAGAATCGCCGTTGCGATGAGCAGGGCGCGGCGCACGGTGGAAGGATAGGCGGATTGGAGCCCGTCAACCTGTTCCGGATCGAGTGCGAGCACGACGAGGGCGATCCGCCTGGCTACGGCCCGGGCTACGTCCGCCTCGCCGAGCTGCTCGGCGCGGTCGGGATCGGCGGCACCGTGTACGAGCTGCCGGCCGAGCAGTCGATCTGTCCCTACCACTACGAGTACGGGAACGAGGAGTGGCTCGTCGTCCTCGTCGGCCGGCCGACGCTGCGGACGCCGGAAGGCGAGCGCGAGCTCGAGCCCGGCGACGTGGTCTCCTTCCGCGAGGGACCGGAAGGCGCGCACAAGGTGACGAACCGCGGCGTCGAGCTCGTGCGTGTGCTGATGCTCTCGACGAAGAGCAAGCCGGACGTCTCGGTCTACCCGGACAGCGACAAGATCGGCGTTTATCCGGGGAACAAGGACGACACTCACCTGTTCGTGCGCGGCTCTGCCGTCGACTACTTCGAGGGCGAGCTCTAGCTCACCTGAACGCGTTCTCGCCGGTCAGCGCCTGGCCGACGACGAGCGTGTGCACCTCGTGCGTGCCCTCGTAGGTGAGCACCGACTCGAGGTTGTTCTGGTGGCGGATCACCGGGTACTCGAGCGTGACGCCGTTCGCACCGAGGATCGTGCGGGCGCTCCGTGCGACCTCGATCGCGCCGCGCACGTTGCCCATCTTGCCAAGCGAGACGTGCTCCTGGCGGAGCGTCCCGTTGTCCTTCATGCGGCCGATGTGAAGTGCGACGAGCGCCCCCCGGTTGAGCTCGAGGGCCATCTCGGCGAGCTTTTGCTGGGTGAGCTGATAGGCCGAGATCGGCTTGTCGAAGACGACTCGCTCCTTCGCGTACTCGAGCGCCGACTCGAAGCAGGCGCGGCCGGCGCCCACCGCGCCCCAGACGATCCCGTACCGCGCCTCGTTCAGACACGAGAGCGGTCCGCGCAGCGTCGTCACGTCCGGAAAGACGGCCTCGTCGGGCACGCGGACATCCTGGAGCACGAGCTCCGACGTAACCGAGGCCCGCAGCGAGAGCTTCTTGTGGATCTCGGGCGCCGAGAAGCCGGGCGTTCCCTTCTCGACGAGGAAGCCGCGGATCGCGCCGTCGTCCGTGCGTGCCCAGACGGTCGCGACGTCGGCGATCGTCCCGTTCGTGATCCACATCTTGGCGCCGTTCAGGATCCAGTCGGAACCGTCGCGCCTCGCGTGCGTGCGCATCGAGCCGGGATCTGAGCCGGCGTCGGGTTCGGTCAGCCCGAAGCAGCCGATCGCCTCGCC
>JACCRW010000096.1 GCA_013813345.1 Actinomycetota bacterium | reverse complement strand
ACCTGTCGGACTTGTGGGTTCAGCGTCTCGGCGAGCACGACTTTCGAACGGCCGGTCACGTCGCGGGCGACCAGGCAGGCGTCGGCGGCCACGGTGGTGCCGTCGTAGCCGGACGCGTTCGACACGTCCATCCCGGTCAGCTCGCAGATCGCGGTCTGGTACTCGAAGATCGCCTGGAGGACGCCCTGACTCAGCTCCGGCTGGTACGGCGTGTAGGCGGTCAGGAACTCGCCGCGCGAGAGCACCGCATCGACGACCGCGGGAACGTAGTGGTCGTAGATTCCCGCGCCGAGGAACGAGAGCTCCTTCGTCGTGTCGATGTTCTTCGCCGCGAGCTCCTCCAGGTGTCGCACGAGCTCGGGCTCCGAGAGCGCCGGCTCGAGGTCGAGCCTGCCCTCGAAGCGGACAGCGGCTGGAATGTCGCGGAAGAGCTCCTCGACCGACGCGACGCCGATCGCGGCGAGCATCTCCTCGCGATCGGACTCCGTGAGCGAGAGCTGACTCAAGAATCCTTGAGCAGTTGCTCGTAGGCGTTCTGCTCGAGCAGTGCCTCGACCTCCGCCGGATCCGAGAGCCGGATCCGGAGCAGCCAACCCTCGCCGTAGGGATCCTCGTTCACCGTCTCGGGCGCGTCGACGACCTTCTGGTTCACCTCGAGGATCTCGCCGGAGAGCGGCGCGACTACGTCCGAGACCGCCTTGACCGACTCCACCTCGCCGTAGGTCGAGTCCTTCGCGACCGTCGCGCCCGCCTCGGGCGGCTCGAAGTGGACAAGTTCGCCGAGCGCGTCCTGCGCGAACCAGGTGACCCCCACCGTCGCCTCGTCGCCTTCGATTCGCGCCCAGTCGTGCTCGGGGTGGTACTTGAGTTCCCCCGGATAGCTCTCCTCTGCGGCCAAGGTGCGTTACTCCTCTCGCTTGTAGATCGGTTTCGGGACGATCGTCGCGCGGCGATCCTTGCCACGGACGTCGATCGTCAGCTCGGTGCCAGGCGCGGCGCTCGCGGCGGGGACGTAGCCCATACCGATCCCGCGGTCGAGCATCGGCGAATGCGTACCGGACGTCACCTCGCCACCGCCTTGGATGGTCATCCCGTTCCGCGGTACTGCCTTCTCCTCCATCATGAAGGCGACGAGCTTTCGCTCCGGGCCGGCCTCCTTGATCCGGCGCAGCTCCTCGACGCCGGTGAAGTCCTCGGCGAGCGCGCACGTCCAGCCGAGCCCGGCGCTGATCGCGTCGGTGTCGGGGGTGATGTCGTTCCCGTGCAGCGGGTAGCAGACCTCGAGTCGCAGCGTGTCGCGGGCGCCGAGCCCGCACGGCACCGCACCCGCGTCGACGACGGCATCCCAGAGTTCAACGGCATCCTCGGCGGGGCACATCAGCTCGCAGCCCTCCTCGCCGGTATAGCCGGTGCGGGCGATCATCGCCTCGACGCCGCCGACACTCCCCATCGCATGCGTGAACGGCTTGGCCTCCGGCAGGCCAAGCCGTTCGATCGCTCGCGGCCCCTGCACGGCAAGGAGCGCGTACTCGTCGGAGGCATCGCGCACCTCAGAGCCGCGGATCTCCCGCTCCTTCAACCAGTCGTAGACCGGCTCGCGGTTGGAGGCGTTGCAGACGATCAGGAAGTGACCCGCATCGAGGCGGTAGACGATCAGGTCGTCGACGATCCCGCCGCGCTCGTTCGTGAGCAGCGTGTACTGAGCGTCGCCGTCGGTCAGCCCGTCGAGGTCGTTCGAGAGGAGGCTTTGGAGGAGCTCCTTCGCCTTCGGGCCTTCCACGTGCAGCTCGCCCATGTGCGAGACGTCGAAGACGCCGCAGTCGCTCCGAACCGCCTTGTGCTCGGGAATCACGCCCTCGTACTGGACGGGCATCTCCCAGCCCGCGAACGGGACAAGGCGCGCGCCGACGGCGGCGTGGCGCTCGTGGAGCGGCGTTCGCAGGAGCGTCTGCATCCGACGGGATGCTAACCACGCGTAGCGCTGCCCCTCCACCTCCTGGTCTGTTCGAGTTGTGTTACTTTGTCAGACGAATGGAGCACCATGGCCGGTAGTCGCACCAGATCGTTTTCCGCGAGATTCTCCGCGGAGGTCATGGAGAAGCTCGAGGCCCACAGCGGCAGGACCGGGCAGTCGAAGGCGCGGGTGGCGGAGCGGCTGATCGACGAGGGGCTCCAGATCGAAGAGTTTCCAGGGATCGTCTTCCGGTCGGGGCCAGCGGGCAGGCGAGCCGGTGTCGCCGGTGGACCCGATGTCTGGGAGATCGTTCGCGATCTGAAAGGGTCGGCCCAGGAGGGCGCGCCGGATCCGATCGACGCGGTCTGCAGCGTCAGCGGCCTCGATCGCAGCAAGGTCGAGCTGGCGGCGAGCTACTACGCGGCCTGCCCGGAAGATGTCGACGAGCGGATCCGGACGAACGAAGAGGCAGCCGTTCGCTTGCGACGCGCATTGGGCGTCGCGCCTGCCGGGTGAGGCTCCTGCTCGACGAGATGT
>JACCRW010000070.1 GCA_013813345.1 Actinomycetota bacterium | reverse complement strand
ACCCCGAGCAGGTGGTCGCCGAGCTGATCGCCGCGGCCGAGCCAGGCGTGGTCGCGACCGGCAGCGGACGGTACTTCGGCTTCGTCATCGGTGGCGCGCTGCCCGCCTCGCTCGCCGCCGACTGGCTCACCTCGGCCTGGGATCAGAATGCAGGTCTCGTCGTCGGCGGGCCGAGTGCTGCCGTCGTCGAGGAGGTCTGTCTCGACTGGCTCGTCGAGTTGCTCGGCCTCCCGCACGGCGTCTCGGCCGGGTTCGTCACGGGTTGCCAGATGGCTCACGTGACCGCGCTCGCAGCGGCCCGTCACCACCAGCTCGAACGCGCGGGCTGGGATCTCGCCCGAGGTGGACTCCAGGGCGCGCCGCCGATCCGCGTCCTTGCCGGGGCCGAGCGTCATGTCACCGTCGATCGCGCCTTCCGGCTCCTCGGTCTCGGCTCCGACCAGATCGAGACGGTAGCGGCCGACGAGCAGGGCCGGATGCGGCCGGCCGAGCTTCGGGCCGCGCTCTCGGGCACGAATGGCCCGACCATCGTCTGCGCTCAGTCGGGCAACGTCAACACCGGGGCGTTCGATCCTCTCGACGAGATCGCGGATGCGGCCGAGGGCGCGGATGCATGGCTGCACGTGGACGGCGCGTTCGGCCTGTGGGCGGCTGCGTCGCCCCGTCTTCGCCATCTCGTCGCCGGTTCGGAGCGCGCCGACTCGTGGGCGACCGACGGCCACAAGTGGCTGAATGTGCCGTACGACTCCGGGATCGCCTTCTGCGCCCATCCTGAGTCCCATCGTGCAGCGATGTCCGTCCGAGCTGCCTACCTCGAGCAGGCCGACCCCGACGCCGCCCGCGACCAGCTGGACTGGAACCCGGAGTTCTCGCGACGGGCGCGCGGCTTCCCGATCTACGCAGCGATCCGCTCGCTCGGCCGGTCCGGGATCGCCGCGATGGTCGAAGGATCGTGCGCTCGAGCGCAGGAGCTCGCGAGCATCCTCGAGGTTGCCGAGGACGTCGAGATCTTGAACGAGGTCGTACTGAACCAGGTGCTCGTACGCTTCGGCGGCGACGACAGGGTCACGCAGGACGTCGTCCGGCGCGTCCAGGAGGACGGCACCTGTTGGCTCTCCGGGACGACCTGGCAAGGTCGCGGTGCGATGCGGATCTCCGTCTCGAACTGGCAGACGAGCGCCAGCGACGTCGAGCGGTCGGCTGGCGCGATCCTAGAGGCGGCCGCCGCGGTCTCGGGCTCGCTGCGCTGAAACCGCATGCGCCTCGGTTTCGAGGCGATCCGGGAGAGGCTCGAGCTCCTGCGGCTCGTCACCACTGGCGTGCGCCAACGCCTGTGCGAGCAACCAGTCGGCGAGCCACGGATTGCGAGGAAGGAGCGGGCCGTGCAGGTAGGTCCCAATCGCCCGGCCGACCCGGCAGCCCTCGTAGCCCGACTCACCGTCGTTCCCGAAGCCGGCGATCACTCGGCCGAGCGGCTCGGCGCCGGGGTCGAGCTGAGTGCGGCCGGCGTGATTCTCGAAGCCGGCGAGGGTGCGTCGCTCGCCGGGCTCGAGCTCGCAGTCGAGCACGACGTCGCCGATCATCCGGCGATCGCCGGCGACCGTCTCGTGCGGGAAGAGACCCACACCGGGCAGGTCGACGCCGCGGAGATCGTGATAACCGCGGCCGAGTAGCTGATAGCCGCCGCAGACGGCGAGCACAGCCACGCCGTCCGCCACCGCCGCGTGCACCGCGTCTGACTTGGCCTGCAGATCCGCTGCGACGAGCGCCTGCTCGCGATCCTGGCCGCCGCCTATGTAGAGCAGGTCTTGCGCCCCCGGCCGCAGCTTTTCGCCGAGACCGACCGCCTCGACTGCGAGCTCGTGGCCCCGCAGAGAGGCGCGCCGCTCGAAGACCGCGATATTCCCGCGGTCGGCGTAGATGTTCAGATAGTCCGGATACAGATGTCCGACTCGAATCCTCATACCTTCGCCTCCCAGTAGGGCCTCGTCAGGCCCCGCTCCGTCACGATGCGCTGCAACGCGAGCATCGCCGTGTAGGTCGGCAGCACGACGAGCTCGCCGCCCGGTGGAGTCAGCTCGAGCCCGCGGTCGAGCGCTCGCTCCAGATCCGGCTCGAGCTCGAGCGCACTCTCGTCGAGGCCCCCGTAGGTACAGCGCAGACCGAGCTCCGCGGCGCGGTCGCCCGAGGCGATCACCCGCTCGGTCGTGGCGAGCAGCGGCTCGAAGTCGACGTCCCAGATCCAGGACACGTCCTTCCCGTCCGCGATCGCATCGTTCAGAGCGAGGAGCAGAACGGCGGGAGCGCCGCCGTCCTCGAGTGTCCGCACCACCTCGTTTGCGCCCGCCGGATTCTTGATCAGGAGGATCAGAATCGACTTGTCGTCGCTCGCGATCCGCTCGAAGCGCCCGAACGCCGGATCGAATCGCTCGAGGCCGTCCTTGATCCGGTCGAGCTCGACCCCGAGCGCTTGGGCGAGCGCAGCCGCTCCGACCGCGTTGTAGACGTTGTAGAGGCCGGGCAGGCGCAGTCGGATCGGCACCGACCCCGCCGGCGTCACGAGCTTGAAGGCGGCGCTCTCGAGGCCGTGCAGCTCAATCTCGCGGGCGAAGATCTGAAGCTCCGGACGCGCGTGGCCGCAGGCGGGACAGCGGTAGTCGCCCAGGTGCCCGACGTAGGCCGCGGCGAACTCGTAGGGATGCCCGCAGACGATGCAGTAACGACTGTCAGCCGCATGCTGGAGCGCGTGCCGCGCGTGTCGGGGATCGTGCAGCCCATAGGCGATCGCACCCTCCCGCCCAGCGGCCAGGCTGCCGACCTGGGGATCGTCGCCGTTGACGACGAGCGTCGTCGAGTGGGGGAGTGCGCGTACAGCCTGTCGCCAGCCTTCCGCCACGTGCTCGAGCTCGCCGTAGCGGTCGAGCTGGTCGCGGAAGAGGTTTCCGAGCAGCAGGGCGCGGGGCCGAAGCCGTCGCGCGGCCTCCGGAAGCGCTGCCTCGTCGACCTCGAGCAGGCCGAGCTCCGCGTCGTCCGCCGTGAGGAGCGCGGAGGCGATTCCCGAGAGCAGGTTCGCGCCGGAGCGATTCCAGGCGAGTCGAGTCCCGGGTCCGAGGATCTCGGCGACCATCGCGGTCGTGGTCGTCTTGCCATTCGTGGCCGAGACGATCACGGCGCCGAGGGGGAGTCGGGCTGCGAGCGCGTCGATCGCTCCCGGATCGAGCTTCCAGAGCAGCTTGCCCGGAATCGTCGTGCCGCCGCCGGTACGCGCGAGCCGGGAGAGCCGGGCGGCAAGCCGGGCGGCGGTGGACTCGATGGCGAGGCGGGCGCTCATCTGGCTGCGAGCGTAGATGAGGCAGTCCGAAATCGGCGTGCCTGCTCGCGCCCTCTTGCATAATCGTCAATCTGCTCTAAGCTACTTGCATGGCACGAGGTCGCCGCCACCCGTCGGTGGCAGGCATCGATCCCCAGGCGCTGGCCGATTTCCAGGCGGGGATCCGAAAGCGGTACACCGACGAGCAGATCCTGGCGGAGCTCCGGGAGAGCGCGGCCCGACTCGGACGCTCGCCGACCATGCGGGAGTTCGCCGCGGACCCTCAGACGAAGGTGCATCCGCAGACGGTGATCGAGCATTTCGGGAGCTGGAACGCGGCGAAGCGCCGGGCCGGCCTCGTCCCGCGGCGGTTCGCGACCCGCGAGGAGCTGCTCGGCCGGCTGCGCGCGCTCGGCAAGGAGCTGGGGAGGACGCCAACGGCCCGCGACCTTGACGCGCGCAAGGGCTCGATGCCCTCGAAATCGCTGCTCTGGCACACGTTTGGCTCGCTCGCGCAGGCGCTTCGCGAGGCCGGATTCGACGTTCCCCTCGGGGAGGAACGGCTCGAGCGGGCCGTGGAGCAGGGAGCAACGCTTGCGCGTAGCCTTGGCCGCCTACCCAAGATGGACGACTGGAAGCAGGCTCGGCGCGCGGATGCGACTCTGCTCACCGAATGGCAGGTCTACCGGATGATCGACGTCCAGCCCGCGTGGGCCGCATTCCAGTACCTCGTCCGCGAGCGGCTACTCGACGAGAACGTCAGCGTCGCGCCGGACGGCGCTGTTGGCGTCTAACCGGCCGCGAGAGCGATCGCTGCGAGCCGCTTGAGACAGGAAACGCCCTCCTGCGGGGCCCGAACGGAGGGAAGGATCGTCTCCTCGACATAGGAGCGATCCGGATGGAAGCGATGGACGGACTCGACGTGGCCGTCGACGACATGGAGCAACGTGCCCTCGTCGAGCTCGCGCTTGCGCAGCGACAGCCGGATCGTCCGTTCCAGCACGTCGAGTGCGTCGCGGGTCGAGGCGAAGAAGAGCTCCTTGCCGGTCGTCCCGATCCAGAGCGGCCGGCCGACCGCGCGGGCGAGGAAGAGCGTCGAGGGCGCACGCTCGTCGAGCCAGCTCGTGGCCATCGCGCCGTGCAGCTCCTCGAGCACCTCGGAGCGCCCGTCGGCATGCTCCGCGAGCGCGAAGATCGCCTCGGAGTCGACGGTCATCTCCGGAGTCGCCCGCTGGAAGCCGTAGCGCTCGAAGATCTCATCGTCGTTGACGATGATCCCGTTGTGGATCCCGACGACGGCGCCGTGCCGGATCGGGTGGTTGTTGGCCTCGATCGTGGGATGACCCTTGGTGTAGTCGCGAACGTGCACGAGCACCTGGGTCGCCGCCGCCGGCACGTACAGCTCGTCGAGGAGAGCGCTCGCGCCCGATCGCCGCTTGACGATGCTAACGGCGGAGTCCGTGCTTCGGTAGGCATAGCCGACCGCGTCTGCGCCTCGCTCAGCGATTCCGGCCAGAAGCGCCTGCGCCGCGAGTGTCCGCCTCACCTGGGAGGCTCCATCGAGGCTATATCCGGCGATTCCACACATAGTTCGGTTGATCCTAGGTTCGTAATCGGCTGGTGAGGACTGGACTTGAAAAGGCTAGACGAAAGGTGTTGTGGGGAAGTTAGGACGGACCTCGGCTCCAAGGGAGGTTCGCGACAGCCGACCCGTTCCCTCGCTCCCGACCCTCGAGGCTCAAGCCTGCGTCGCTCCACGCCGATAGATCGCTCACAGTGGAGCACAATGCAGCCGAGCCCCTCGCCGACTCCGTATCCGAGCCGTATCTGGAGCTCCTGCCCGCATTGGACGATCCGGCCGGGGAGGAACCCGAGAGCGAGGACGAGCCCACCGAGAACGAGCCCGAGGGCGCGCCTGTCGCGGAGGCGACTCAGGACCCGCTCAAGCTCTACGTCCGCGCGATCGGCGATGGGCGCCTCCTCACCGTCAATGAGGAGCGCGAGCTCGCGCGCCGCAAGGACCTCGGCGACGAGGCAGCCAAGCGGAAGCTGATCGAGTCGAACCTCCGGCTCGTGATGTCGATCACCCGCAACTACACGAAGGCGGGAGTGCCGCTGCTCGATCTGATCCAGGAAGGAAATCTCGGCCTGATCCGGGCAGTCGAGAAGTTCGACTACCGAATGGGGTTCAAGCTCTCGACCTACGCCACCTGGTGGATCCGCCAGGCTGTCACGCGCGCCCTCGCCGAGCAGGGGCGGACGATCCGGCTGCCCGTCCACGTCGCCGAGCAGGTGCGGCGAGTGACGCGGTCACGCCGGCTGCTCGCCCAGAAGCTGAACCGCGAGCCGAAGCTCGAGGAGATCGCCGAGGAGAGCGGTTTCACGGCCCTCCGCGTCCGCGAGCTGCTCGAGCTGGTCGAGGACTCGCTCAGTCTCGAGACACCCGTGGGCGATGGGGAGAGCCTGTACGGCGACCTGCTTCAGGACACGAAGTCGGCCGAGCCGGACGTCGAGACCGCCGAGCGGTTGCGTGCCCAGGAACTCGCGGTGGCGCTCGAATCGCTGAATCCGCGCATGCGGCATGTCCTCGGCAGGCGCTTCGGGCTGGACGGTGTCGCACCGGAGACGCTCGAAGAGGTCGGCGCCGGCCTCGGGATCACGCGCGAGCGCGTTCGCCAGCTCGAGTCTCGCGCCCTGCGCGAGCTCCGCTCGATCGCTCCGGCGCTCGAGTTCTACCTCCGCAGCTAGAGCGCGACGGCTTCCATCTCGCGCAGCGTCGAGAGCCGCTTGAGCGAGTCGATCTCGATCTGTCGGACGCGCTCGCGCGTCAGCCCGAGCCGGCGCCCGATCTCCTCGAGCGTCTTCGGCTCGGACTCTGCGAGGCCGTAGCGAAGGGTCACCACCTGCCGCTCGCGCTCACCGAGCGTCTCCAGCGCCTCCTTCAACGCCTGGCTGCGGAGCGAGACCTCGACCTCTTCCTCGGGCAGCGGCCCCTCGCCGGCCACGAAGTCGCCGAAGACGGCGTCTTCCGTCTCGCCGACGGGCTGGTCGAGGCTTGTCGATGCTCGCGCGGCAGCCCGAACCTCGATCGCCTGCTGAAGGGGTAGCGAGGCTTCCTCGGCGATCTCCTCGAGCTTCGGCTCGCGGCCGAGCTGCGTCCAGAGCGTCCTCTCGGCGCGATTCATCTTCTGCAGCCGCTCGACGATGTGGACGGGCATCCGGATCGTGCGGGCCTTGTCCGCCAGCGCCCGCGCGACCGCTTGGCGGATCCACCAGGTCGCGTAGGTCGAGAACTTGAAGCCGCGGCGCCAGTCGAACTTCTCGACGGCGCGGATCAGGCCGAGCGTCCCTTCCTGGATCAGGTCGAGGAAGGGTAGCCCTTGGTTGCGATAGTTCTTGGCGATCGAGACGACGAGCCGCAGGTTCGACTGGATCATCCGCTGCTTCGCCTCCGGGTCGCCTCGTTCGATCCGCTTCGCGAGCTCGACCTCCTGGGCGGCGGTCAGGAGCTGGTGGCGACCTGCTTCGCGCAGGAACAGCTGGAGCGCGTCGGTCGTCGTCTCCTGAGCGGCTGCCGGCGCCACAGGAAGCTCGGCAGAGACCGCTTCTGACTCGGGCGACGCCGAATCCTCCGGAATCAGCTCGATCCCACGTTGCTCGAGCTCACGGTGGAGCGCGTCCTGCTCGAAGACATCGAGCTCGTGCGCCTCGACGAGCTCGACAAGCTGAGCCGCGCGCAACGACCCGGCCTGCTCGGCGCTCTCGAGCAACTGCTGAACGCCGTCGGTGCGCAGGATGTGGTCGATGTCGATCGTCGTCATAGGTTCGGCGGCAAGCCTGCGCGACTTCTACCTGGACGATCGGCCTCTGAAACGCGGTCGGCCGGCGGCGGGTCTAGCAGTTGGCCTTCGCCCAGGCCTCGACGCTTGTCGCCGCCCCTCGCACCTTTCCCACGTCGAGCGTCGCCGCAAGCTTCTGAATCTTCTGCAGATCCTCCGGGTTCTGAGTCGTGCCATATCCGAAATCCACATCCTGCAACGCCTCGGCGATCTTGCCGAAGCTCGCGACGAGAACCTCGTAGTCGTCTTCGATCTCGGCAGGAACCGTGTCGGCGATCGAGTCGAGGAGATATCTGACGTCGTCGAGGCTTCCCGTCTTTCCGTCAAGCGATTGGGAGAACGTCGCCGAAATGGTCGCGAGCTCCACACACCGGACAC
>JACCRW010000061.1 GCA_013813345.1 Actinomycetota bacterium | reverse complement strand
C
Organism: Actinomycetota bacterium; assembly: GCA_013813345.1. Taxonomy (GTDB): domain Bacteria; phylum Actinomycetota; class Thermoleophilia; order Gaiellales; family Gaiellaceae; genus Gaiellasilicea. Next base: position 2,551 of record JACCRW010000061.1, on the reverse strand, counting down.
GCAGGGACGATGGCCGGCGGCGAACGCCGTCGCCTCGTCGAGGAAGAAGAGCTCCGTGAAGAGGCCGGGCTGGAGGAACGCTTCTCGCTGCCAGCCGCGGAACTCGAGCCGGCAGGCGATCCAGCGCTTCCCGGCGAAGCGCCGCCGGATCCGTCCGCTGGCGTCGTGGAGGCAGCCGCGATTGCCGTAGACGAGCCCGCGCCCGGGATGCGCGATCAGCTCACTAAGCGGGGTGACCCGGTTCTGCAGCGGCATCTCGCCGCAAAGCTAGCGGGCGCTCTCGATCGCGACGCGCGCCGGGAGGCAGGCATCGATCTCGTCCTCGAGCCGGGCGGCCGACGGCGTGGCGCTTCGTCCGACCGACGTGAGACGAGGCACGGTGACCGGCCCGGCGACGCGCAGCTCCGAGAGCACCGTGTCGACCGCCGCTCCGAGCCATTGCGCGCCGGCGCCGTCACGCAGGATCCGCTCTGCGCGCTCGAGCGGCATACAGGCACGGTAGGGCCGGTCGCTGACCATCGCGTCCCAGGCATCGACCACGCTGATGATCGAGGCGGTGAGAGGGATCTCCGCGCCCATCAGGCCGTCGGGGTAACCCTTTCCGTCGGGCCGCTCGTGATGAGAGCGCACGATCGCAGCCGCCTCGACGAGGTGCGGGTAGAGCGCGAGCATGGCCGCGCCGTCGGCCGGATGGCGCTCGATCACCGTGCGTTCCTCGTCAGTCAGCGCGGACGGGTTGGTCAGGATCGCGACGGGCGTCAGGAGCTTGCCGACGTCGTGGAGCAGGCCGCCGAGGCCAACCGCGCGCAGCAACACTCCGTCCAGCCCAGCGCGTTCGCCGGAACGCATCGCCAGCTCGGCGACCCGGACAACATGCTCGCGGGTGACGGCGTCCTTGCGCTCGAGCGCGGCGATGAAGTCGTGCACCACGGGCGTCAGACCCAGCTCGAGAGCGGCCAGCGGCTCCCTCGTGAGCACCGGGTGCAGCACGAAGGCAAGCGACCGGTCGCGCCCGTGCGCCCACAGCAGGCCGACCGCCGCGAACAGCACGCCGACGCCGTCGATCACGTGTGCAAGCCACCAGCCGGGCGACAGCGGCGCCGCGCCGAGGAACGCGATCGTGGCCAGGCCGGGGGCGATGCAGCCGAGCGACACGAGCAGCGATCCCGCCCGCCGTCCGATCGCGAACAGGCGAAGGTGGCGCAACGAGAGGACGGCGGTCCCACCGATGCTCACGGCGACGATCGCCCATGTCCACTGCTCCGTCGGCACGGGAAGGGAGCCTGGCCACACCAGCAGCGCGGCGCCGACCGTCACCGCCAGCGCCGCCCAGGAAAACGCCCACGCGCGCCAGCGACGGGCGAGCCACAATCCCGCGGCGGTTCCGTCCAGGAAGAGCGGCAGACCGGCCAGAAGCGCGGCGGGGACTGCCGCCATTACCGCGACCACCGTGCCCGAGTTGGGGCCGTACAGGTGGCCGGGAAGCAGGAGGCCGTGGACCATCGGCAGCAGCGACACAACCCAGAGGGCGCTCCCGAGCAGTGCCACCTCCGGCAGGCGCCGGACCAGGCCGACGGCAAGTACGAGCGCAGCGCCGACGGCGCAGGCCACGCTGAGGACGAGCACCGAGACGAACGCCAACGTCGGATGCTGCCAGACCGTAGCGCGCGCGGGTCCCAGCGAGAGGATCGCGAGAGCGGAGCCGGTCGTCACGACGAAGGGCGCCCACCAGCGCACGAGGAAGAAGGTCACTGTCCGGTTATCGGCCGAAGGCCGCCTGGCTTGAGATCGCTAGCGATCGAGCCGCGTCTCCTCGAGGTCGAGGTCGCGGAGGATGGGGTTCATCACCTCGTCGCCGATCCGGCCGAGGCGGCGCAGCTCGACGACCGCGCTCCGCTCGGCCTCGAGCAGCTCGCGCCGCAATCGCTGGTACGCGGCCGAGCGCTCCTCGATCGCGCCGTCGTCGCCGTCGTCGAAGCGCGCCGAGAAGCGGCTCAGCCGGAACTCGTACATCCCGCGCAGCCGCTCGAGCGTGTCCTCACGCACCCAGTCCTCCGGCCCCAGCTCGTCGAGCCGCGCGAGCCCCGCCTCGGCGGCGTGGATGCGCGCCTTCGACTCCTCCCGGCCGCCGGTGTCGTCTGCCTCGAGCCCGAGCAGCCGGATTGCGAACGGGAGCGAGAGGCCCTGGCCGACGAGCGTGACGAGGATCACGCAGAACGCGAGGAAGATCACGAGATCGCGGCCTGGAAACGGATCGCCGGCGTTCGTCGTGAAGGGAAGCGCGAGCGCAGCGGCAAGCGAGACCGCGCCGCGCATCCCGGCCCACCCGATCAGCGCCGGGCTCTGCCACGGCGGCGAGGGATCCCGCTCCCTGATGCGCCGGCTGAGGCGGCGCGGCAGATAGGTCGCCGGGAAGACCCAGATGAGCCGCACGCCGATCACGGTCGCACCGATCGCCGCGCCGTAGCCGAGCAGCGTCTGTGTCGGCGTGCCCTCGAGGTTGTCGAGGATCCGCGGCAGCTGGAGCCCGACGAGGACGAAGAGCACGGCG
>JACCRW010000051.1 GCA_013813345.1 Actinomycetota bacterium | reverse complement strand
GTCAGCCGGCGCCATTGCAGCGCGAGCTCGCTGCCGGCCGAGGAGTCCGGAGAAATGCGCGTAAGCGGCTCGGCCACTGCCATTCGCGGAGTGTAGTGCGGTTCGCGAAAGCCACTGTTACCACGACGTTAAGCGCCTTGGTTGTTTTCAGCCCGGCTTGGATCGCGCTACGCTCTCGGCGTTCCGGCCGATCCCCCAGCAGCGGGTGTCGACCAGCAGCAGCTCGGCGAGCCGTCGCGCGCTCGCGGAGCGGCCGCATGGAAGCCGTGGACCGTCGGGCTGGCTTTCATCGGAATCTTGGGGCTCGTGCTCACCGGCCGAGCGATCGTCGGGACTCGTTCGGGGGACGGCGAAGGTTCGCTCCTCGCCATCGGGATCGCGCTGATCCTGCTGGAGCTCGCTCCGATCGGTCTTGTGCTTCTGCTTGCCTACAAGCAGGGAAGGCCGACCGCCGCCGACTTCGGTCTGCGCCGCCCGCCGCTCGGGCGCTCGATCGGGCTCGCGGTTGCTTTCTGGATCGGGCTGACCGCCGTGACCATCCTGTGGGTCGCGGCGCTGGGGCTCGACGACGACGAGGGTCAGGCACTGACGGAGCGGTTGGGGACTGAGGGAACGCTGACCGTGGTCATCCTGATCGCGGTCGTCACGATCCTCGCGCCGGTCGAGGAGGAGTTTCTCTTTCGCGGCTACATCTTTCGCACACTGCGCAACTGGCGAGGCGTCTGGCCGGCAGCTATTGCGACAGGCGGTCTCTTCGCCGCGACGCATATCGGCTGGTTGCCGATCGCGTTCATGGTCCCGATCCTCCTCATCGGGATCGGGTTATGTCTGCTCTACCACTGGACCGGGTCGCTGTATCCCGGCATCGCGCTCCACGCGTTCAACAACTCGATTCCCCTGGGAACCGCGTTGAACTGGAGCTGGCAGATCCCGGTGCTGATCGTGGGCTCGACTCTTGCCGCGCTGACGATTGCTTGGCTGCTCGCGCTCCTGCTCGGCGACCGGTCGCCCCGCTCCGGCGAAGAGCGTCGTGAGGCCGTTACGGTGCGGGCATGACTACAGCCACGCTCCACACAAGCGAAGGACCCGTCGAGGTCGAGCTCTTTCCGAACGAGGCGCCGAAGACGGTCGAGAACTTCACCAAGCTCGCGAGGGACGGCTTCTACGACGGGCTCAAGTTCCACCGGGTGATTCCGGACTTCATGATCCAGGGCGGCTGCCCGCAGGGCACCGGCACCGGTGGCCCCGGCTATCAGTTCGAGGACGAGTTCAACGAGCACAAGGTCGTCAAGGGGGCGCTCGCGATGGCGAACTCGGGGCCAGGGACGAACGGGAGCCAGTTCTTCATCGTCACCGCCGAGGCGACACCGTGGCTCGACGGCAAGCACACGGTCTTCGGGCAGGTGCGAAGCGGCCAGGACGTCGTCGACCGGATCTCGCAGGCCGACCGCGATTCCCGCGACATGCCGAAGAGCGAGATCACGATCGAGAAGGTCGAGATCGGCACTGGCGGATAAGGCGATCCCCCTGGACGAGCCGCGCCTCGACGTCGATCGCGCGGCGCTCCGGCGCATCCTCGCGTTGCCCGTCGACGAGGAGCTCGCCCGCGATCTCGACCTCGCCGAGACACCGCTCGACGACCGCTTCGATTCGAGCTCTCGAGAGACGCAAGCGGCGCGCTCTTCGACACGAGCGTCGTGATCGCCACTCCGGCCGGGATCCGGTCACCGAGAGCTAATCCTCGGCCGCGGGCGGGGCGAGCGCGGTTCGCTCGTCGCTCGCCTGCGGGAGGACGTTCTTGACGTAGTCGCGCGCTGCTTTCAGCACCCCGATGTCGCGCTCGGCCCGCTGCGAGAGGTACCAGCGGTGCTCGAGGATCTCGTGGAAGACCTCGGCGGCCTCGCGCTTCCCCCAGAGCTCGGGCCGCACGGCCGCGATCGCCGGCTCGAAGACCTCGGCGAGCCAGCGGTAGGCGACGATCGTTTCCGGGACGGGCTTGCCGTCCTTCTTCTCGAGCGCGACCCGGAAGCGCGCCAGGTCGTTCAGGAGCCGGCGCGCCTGATTCTCCTGGGCGTGGAGGCCGGTGAGCACGAGCAGCCGCCGCCGGTGGTGGCCGGGCTCGACGACGCGGGGGTTGAGGCGCAGCCGGTAGCCCTCGTCGCCGGCGATCAGCTCGAGCTCCTCGACATCGAATCCGAGCTCGTTCAGCCGATGCAGGCGCTCGTCGATCTTGTAGCGCTCATCCGGCCCGAAGACCTCGTCGCGCGTGAGCTCCGTCCAGAGCGACTCGTAACGTTGCACGAGCTCGGCGGCAGTTTCGTCGGCGCGGATCTCCGGCCGGCCGAGCTCCTCGGCGATGTCGAGCAGCTCGCCCGCGACGTTGTCCTCGGCGATCTGGAGGTCGTAGGCGCGCTGCCCCTCCGAGAGCGTCGGGTGGAGCTCGCCGGTCTCGGTGTCGACGAGATAGGCAGCGAGCGCGCCCGCGTCGCGGCGGAAGAGGATGTTCGAGAGCGAGGCGTCGCCCCAGAAGAAGCCGGCGAGGTGGATGCGGACGAGCAGCCCGGCGCCCGCGTCGAGGAGCGAGTCGCGCAGCTCGGCGATGTCGCGACCGGCGAAGAGGGTGCGGAACGGCAGCGAGTAGTCGAGGTGCCTCGTGATCAGCACGGCGTCGAGCTCCGCGGCGCGCTCGCTGACGACGCCGACGACATCGACGACGGGCATCTCGTCCGCGGCGAGCCGGCGTAGGAAGCCGTACTCCTTGCGCGCGAGCTCGACCGGCAGCTCCTTGAGCGCGTAGAGCCGGCCGTCGTAGTTGACGAAGCGCACGACGTGCCGGTGGATTCCGGCGACCACGTTGACGAGCCGTTCGTGCGTCCACTCCTCGAGCGGCGCCTCCCATGGGAGGTCGAGGAAGTCCGGGTGGCCGGTGCGGGCGAGGAGCTGGAGGCGCGCCGGCATCAGTTGTCCAGCGCGTGCGCGAGGGTGAGGAACAT
>JACCRW010000011.1 GCA_013813345.1 Actinomycetota bacterium | reverse complement strand
GCGTACGGGACGAACGAGCCCGACACCGAGAAGTGGCCCGATCTGCGCGGCTGGATCGCTGCGCGTCACGCGCGCGGCCAGAGGGTGCTGCTCTGGTGGAAGGCCTGGGATCCCGAAGGCCTGCCGGCCGAGCTCTGCGTTCGCAACCCGGACGGCGTGCCGGTGGCCCTCGACCCGACGAATCCGCAGGCACGCGAGGCGTTTCGCGCGAGCGTTCAGGCGATGCTGTCCCCCGGCGGTCTCAACGCCGACGGCCTGAAGATCGACTTCACGGCACGCACGCCGAGCGGCAACTCGCTCACCGCCCATGGCGCAGGCTGGGGGATTGCGCTCCTCCACGAGCTGCTCGCGATCGTCTACGCGGCGGCGAAGGAGGCGAAGGCCGACGCGCTCGTGCTGACGCACACGCCGCACCCCGCCTTCGTCGACGTCACCGACATGATCCGCCTGAATGACATGGTCACGGGCGCGCCCTCGGTCTTGCCCCAGATGCGCCACCGCGCGCGCGTCGCGCAGGCCGCCTGTCCCGAGCTCCTGATCGACACGGACGACTGGCGGATCCCGACTCTGCGCGAATGGCGCGAGTACGTCGAGGAAAAGCCGCTTCTGGGGATCCCGTCGCTGTATTACGCTCACGCCTTGGACGCCACGGGCGAGCGGTTCGAGCCGCGGGACTACGAGGCTCTGCGTCGCACCTGGGCGGAGTGGCGGGCCGGCTCGTGAGCGTGCGGGAGGGAGGCGGCCTCGTCGGCGCGCAGTCGCGTCAGGTCACTCTGGCGGACATCGCGCGCGAGGCGGGAACGTCGGCCTCGACCGCGTCGCGCGCGCTCAGCGGCCGTGGCTACGTCTCGCCGCCCGCGCGCGATCGCCTGCTCGAGGCGGCGGAGCGGCTCGGCTATGTGCCGGACGCGTCGGCGCGAACGCTGAAGCAGCGCACGAGCCGCGTCGTCGGTGTCGCCGTCTCGGATCTCGGCAATCAGTTCTACGCGCTGCTCGCCGCCGGCATCGAGCAGACGCTCCGCGAGGCGGACTACCAGATGGTGCTCGTCTCCGACAACAGCGACCGTGCCCAGGAGCTCTCGTTCGCACGAACCTTCCTCGCCATGCGCGCGGCCGGGGTGATCATGACGCCCGCCGACAGCGCAGCCGCCTCGCTGCTCGCGAGGAACGGCGTCGACGTCGTCGAGGTCGACCGGCAACTGGCCGAGGTGCCCTGCGACGCCGTCGTGATCGACAACGAGGAGGGCGGCCGCCTGGCGACCGCGCACCTGCTCGAGCTCGGTCATCGCCGGATCGGCCTCCTCGTCGCCGATACCGACTGGACGACCGACGCGGGGCGGCTCGCCGGCTATCGCTCAGCGCATGCCGAGGCGAGCGTGGTCGTGGACGAGCGGCTGATCCTCCCGATCGTCTTCCACGCGCCGGATGCGGAGCAGCGGATCGCGGCGCTCCTCGACGAGCATGCGCCGACCGCCATCTTCGCCGCCAACAACCAGCTCGCCGAGCATGCCTGGAAGGTTCTGCGCGTCCGAGGGCTCCGGCTCGCCCAGGACGTCTCGCTCGTCGGCTTCGACGACGTGGCGTGGACGTCGATGGTCGATCCGGGGATCACGGTCGTCGCGCAGCCGACGCTCGAGCTCGGCCGCCGCGCCGCTCACCTGCTGCTGCGCCGGATCGCCGATCCCGGCTGCGAGCCGGGCTTCGAGTGCCTCGAGCCGACGCTCGTCGTCCGCGGCTCGACCGCGCCGCCGACGACTCCTCTCGCCGAGCATCAGCCGTAGGCCGCGGCCTGGAGCGAGAACAGCTCTGCGTACATGCCGCCGCGGGCGATCAGCTCGGCGTGGCTGCCCTGCTCGACGATCGCCCCGCCGTCGATGACAACGATCAGGTCGGCCATCCGCACCGTCGAGAAGCGATGCGAGACGAAGACGGCGATCCCGCCGGTCGCTCTCGCGACAGCGCGAGCCGATGCGGCGTAGCGCTCGAAGAGGACGTGCTCGGCGTGCGCGTCGAGCGCCGACGTCGGCTCGTCCAGGATCAGGAGGAGCGGCGCGGTCCGCATCATCGCCCGCGCCAGCGCGAGCTTCTGCCACTGGCCGCCGGAGAGCTCCGCGCCGTCGGCATGCGACTTCCCGAGCTGCGTCTCGAGGCCGTCCGGGAGCTGCATCACGACGTCGTCCGCGGCGGCGCGCTCGACCGCGGCGGCGACCACGGCGCCGTCCTCCACGGCCGCGAGATCGCCGACGCCGACACTCTCCCGGGCGACCAGCTCGAAGCGGACGAAGTCTTGGAAGCCCGCGGCGATCCGCTCGCGCCAGTCCGCGGCCGGGAAGCGCGCCAGGTCCTCGCCGTCCACGACGATGCGTCCGCTCGTCGGGTCGTAGAAGCGGCAGAGGAGCTTGACGAGCGTCGACTTCCCGGCGCCGTTCTCGCCGACGAAGGCGATCGTGGCGCCGGCCGGCACCTCGAGGTCGAGCTCCCTGAGGATCTCGGTCTCGGTTCCCGGGTACGTGAACCCGACGCGCTCGAAGCGGATTCCCTCACGCAGTCGTGCCGGCACCGCCGCTGCGCGCGTGGCCGGAGGGTAGAGCCGCGCGATGAGACCCCGCAGCCAGGCGAGCCTCGCCATCGCCTGGGCGCTGCGCTGGAGGAACCCGCTCGCGAAGACGATGTCGTAGACGAGGGTGTTCATCTGCGCCGCGAGCGTGACTGCGAGCACAACGTCGCCCGGCGTGTGCTCGCCCGCAACTGCTCCGCGGACCACGAGCAGCAGTCCCCCGACGTAGCCCAGCGCGAAGACGAGCTGTCCGGCGGACATGACCGCAACGCCCTCGTACTCCGCCCGGAAGCGGCGCCTGCGGAGCTGCTCGCGGCTCGCCCGCAGCCGCCCTCGCAGCTCGTCCTCGAGGCCGAAGATCCGGATCTCCTTGGCCGCGTCCGCACGCACGGCGAGATCGAGCAGATGCGTCGCCTCTCGCGAGCGTTCGACGTCGCCCCAGATCGCGAACTCGAAGCGGCGGTGCGCCCAGCGTGCCGTTGCGAGCGGCGGTAGGGCGAAGAGGAGCAGCAGGAGCAGCAGCGGCTCGAGGAGCGTCAGCATCACGATCGTGATCGTGAGCTGGACCGCGAGCCCGAGCGAGCGGACGGAGACGCGGACGGACTGGTACATCGGATTCCCCTCGTTCCGCATCAGCTCGAGCCGGTCCGCGTAGTCCGGCCGCTCGTGATGCTCGAGGCCCTGCGGGCCGTGACTCAGCTCGCCGAGCTCGCGGTTCACCTGGAGCAGGTTGAGATCGCAGAGCTCGACCCAGACGACGTGCGCGAGATGGCCACCGATCTGGTTCAGGAGCGCCAGGAACGGGAGGAACGCCGCGGCGACGGTCGCACCCTCGACGTCGCGGGCGACGACGGCGTCCGTCACCTCCTTCAGCACGAGCGGGGCCAGAGGCCAGCTGACGTACTCGAGCAGCATCAGCGCGAAGACGACCACCATCCGGCGGGGGCTCGCCCGCCAGCCGCTGCGCATGATCGAGCCGAACCCGAGCAGAAACTCCCTCATTCCTGCGCCTCGCCCGTCGCGAAGCGCGAGGCCTGGAAGTGGAAGAGCTCCGCGTAGCGGCCGCCGAGCCGGAGCAGCTCCTCGTGCGTGCCCTGCTCGACGATCGCGCCCTCGTCGAGGACGACGATCCGGTCTGCCCGGCGGACCGTCGAGAAACGGTGCGAGATCAGGATCGTCGTCAGTCCACGGGTCAGCTCCAGGAAGCTCTCGAAGAACGCCGCCTCGGCGCGGACGTCGAGGTTGGCCGTCGGCTCGTCGAGGACGAGCACGCCCGCGCCGCCCTCGACCGCCATGAGCGCCCGCGCGATCGCGACCCGCTGCCACTGGCCGCCGGAGAGCTCGGCGCCCTCCTCGTACTCCCGCGAGAGGATCGTGTCGAGTCGCTGCGGGAGCTGCTCGACGAGATCGAGCGCGCCGGCGCGCGCGAGGGCCGAACGGATGCGCGCGTCGTCGCCGAGCAGCGAGGGCGCGCCGAAGCCCACGTTCTCGCGGACCGGCAGCCCGTAGTGGACGAAGTCCTGAAAGATCGCGCCGAGCCGTCGTCGCCACTCGGCAGCGGGGAACTCGCGCACGTCGATCCCGTCGACCGCGATCCGCCCCGACTGCGGCTCGTAGAGACGTGCCAGCAGCTTCACGAGCGTCGTCTTGCCGGCGCCGTTCAGCCCGACGACGGCGAGCGAGCGACCGGCCGGGATCTCCAGGTCGAGCCCGCGCAGCACCGGACGGGAACCGTCGCCGTAGCCGAAGGTGACGTCCTCGAACCGGATTCCGGAGCGGGGTCGCATCGCGGCGTCCTCGGTGCCGAGCTCTCGCGCGCGCTCCGACGCCGCGCGCGACTCGAACCGCTCGAGCGCGCCGAAGGCGCATACCGTGCTCGGTCTGCCAGTCGGATTCGAAGAAGAAGCTGCCGAACGAGCTGACGAGGACGATGCCCTGAAGCGTGAATGCAAGCTCGCCGAGGGTGATCCCGCCGCCGGCGGCGGCGCGGGCGACCCCGATCGTCGTCAGCCCCGAGAGCAGCAGCCAGACGGGAGTCGAGAGCGCGTACGGCAGGTAGACGATGCGCCGCCGCGCGCGCCACACCGGCTGCACGGCGTTCAGGCCGCGCGCGAGATAGCGATCCTGGAGCCACCGCAGGAGCCCGAAGATCCGCACCTCCTTGGCGGCGCCGTGAGAGGTGAGGAGGTCGCGGTAGTAGTCGCGTCGCCGGCGCGTGGGGCCGAATGACTCCTCGAAGGCGCCGAGCCGGCCGACGCCCGAGCGGATCCCGATCCGCACGGCGAGCGCGCCGAGCGCGACGGCGAGCGCGGCCCACCACGCGTAGACGACTCCGATGAACACCGACGCGACGAGCCACTGCAGGTACCGGGAGACGAGCGAGAGCATTCCGGCGCACGCCGTACCGGGCGACAAACCGAGCCCACGCTGCGGATCGGCGATCTCGGCAAGCTCGTCGAGGGTTTGCTGGTCTTCGAGCGCCCCGACACCGACCGGCTCGAACGAGGCCGCGGCGACGCGCTCGCGGACGGCGTCGTCTACGCGCCAGGTCACGAGCTCTCCGGCCGCCCACTGAAACGGCCAGGAGAGCTGCTGGAGCACGAAGAGGGCGCCCGCCAGGAGGAGCGCGTTCTGCAACGACTGCCATTGCGGCGAGTCCAGGCCGGCCTCGACGGCGGCCGGCACGCGACCGACGACGGAGCTCGTGGCGAGGATGAAGGCGACGGGCGCGAGGCCGGCGAAGAGCTGGAACGCGAGCGCGCCGCCGACGAGGCGGAGCCCCGCGACGCGCAGGAGGCGCAGGATCCGAAGGCGCAACTCGAGGCGCTCGCGCAGGTATTCCCTCAGCCGGCGCACGCTTTTCTGGATCGCCTTGAATCCGGCGTGAACATGTGGTTACGTTGTCACACCACCATCCTTGGGGTCTACCCACCTCTTAGCCAGGAGGCAACACATGTCGGGTCGCTGGATTCGCTTGGCGGGGTTTGCCGGAACGATCGCGCTCTCGGTCGCGATCATGGCCGGTCTCGCGAGCGCCCAATCGGACGCAACAGTCGGTAAGGCGCCTGCCGCTACCGGCGTCGCGTCGAGGACTCTCAACATCTACGGCATGGGCGGCCGGGACGACGTCGCTCAGGGCCGGCTCGACTTCGCCACGGACGCGCTCGGCTCCACGGTCGAGGTCTCGAATCCGGTCAACGGGTTCAACGACCAGGCGTTCCTGGCCCGGCTTGCCGCCGGCGACGTTCCGGATCTCGTCTATCTCAGCCGCAACAGCGTCGGCACGTACGCCGCGAGAAATGCGTTCCTGCCGCTCGCGAACTGCATCAGGTCGCAGTCGATCGACACGAAGCAGTACCGTGCCGCCGCCCTCGGCGAGGTTCGCTACAAGGGGCAGATCTACGCGCTGCCCGAGTTCACGAATCAGATCACGTTGCTCGTGAACCAGGACGTCGCGAGGGCCGCAGGCGTCGCCATGGCCGATATCCAGACGACGAACTGGAAGCGGCTACGAGCGGCGAACAAGAAGCTGCTCAAGATCGAGGACGGCAGGCTGACGCGGATCGGCTTCGATCCTAAGATCCCCGAGTTCTTCCCGCTCTGGGTCAAGTGGTTCGGCAAGGACCTGATCTCGAAGGACGGCCTCAAGGCCCAGCTCAACACCCGTGAGGCGGTCGCTGCGCTCGCCTACACCGTCTCGCTGATCAACGACCACGGCGGTTGGAACCGCTTCAAGGCGTACCGCGACACGTTCGACTTCTTCGGCCGCGGGAACCCGTTCGCGCGGAACCAGATCGGGGCGATGCCGTTCGAGAGCTTCATCTACAACGTCTTCGCTGACAACTCACCGCAGATCGACCTCGTGGCCAAGTACTTCACGAACCGCAAGGGCGGCCCGATCACGCTGTTCAGCGGCAGCGGTTGGGCGATCCCGCGCGGCGCCAGGGATCAGGACCTCGCCTGCCAGTTCATGAAGGCGATGACCTCGGTCGAGGCGTGGAAGAAGGTAGGAAAGGCTCGCTTCGACCTCCGGAAGCGGCAGGGTCGTGCGTTCACCGGCCTCTACACCGCGAACACGCGGGCGGACGTCGCGGTCTTCGAGGACATCTACCAGCCCATCGGCAAGAAGGCCTTCGACGACGCGGTCACGCTGCTCGTCCGCGCCCCGCGGTACGGGTTCGCGATCCCGCTCTCGCCGGCTTCGGCCGAGTTCCGGCAGGCCTGGATCGACGCGATCAACCGCGTCCTGAACGGCCAGCAGAGCCCGCGTGCGGCGCTCGACCAGGCCCAGCGCGAGGCTCAGACCGCGATCGACAAGGCGAAGTAGCGCAGCGACGTGGCGAGCGTCGCGACGAGCGGCACAGCGCCGGGCCCTCCTTCCAGGGCCCGGCGCTGGTTTTCCGGCTTCCGGGAGCGAGAGACCTGGACCGCCTATGCGTTCCTCGCGCCGTGGTTCCTCGGCTTCATCTTCCTGACGGCCGGGCCGATGATCGCGAGCGCGTACCTCTCGTTCACGAACTACGGCATCGAGCAGATCGCCGGCTTCTCCCCGACGGAGTCGGTCGGGACCGAACACTACCGCCAGCTCTTCAACGACGACAAGATCCGGCTGGCCCTCAAGAACACCTTCGTCTTCACGCTGATGATGGTGCCGGCGACGATGGTCGTCGCCCTCGTGCTGGCGATGATTCTCTCCAGGATCGGCCGTGCCGCCGGGATCTTCCGGACGATCTTCTACATCCCGCAGATCACGCCGCCCGTCGCGGCCGCCGTCCTGCTGCTCGTCCTCTTCAACGGCCAGGTCGGGCTTGTCAACCGCGCGCTCGAGCTGGTCGGGATTCAGGGCCCGTTCTGGACGACCGACCCGAGCTGGATCAAGCCGAGCCTCGTGATCCTGAGCGTCTGGAGTGTCGGCGGGACGATGGTGATTTACCTCGCCGCGCTCCACGGCGTTCCACAACAGCTCTACGAGGCCGCGGCGATCGACGGCGCGTCGGCGTGGCGTCGATTCAGGGACGTGACGATCCCGATGATCAGCCCGGCGCTCTTCTTCACCTTCATCATCCTCACCCTCGCCGGTCTCAACTCCTTCACGGAGGCATACACCGCCTACTTCGGCGCCGGCTCAACGGGAGCGGACTCTCCCGACGCCGCGCTCTTCTACGCGATCTACCTCTTCCGGCAGGCGTTCGAGTTCTTCAATCTCGGCTTCGCTTCGGCGATGGCCTGGCTGCTCTTCCTGATCTCGATCACGATCACGCTGATCCAGGTGACGGTGAGCAGGCGGTTCGTCTTCTACCAGGGCGGCCAGAAATGAGCCTCGAGGTGCGCAGTGTCCTCGACTGAGAACCTCGGGCCTGCAACGGGGTCGGCGAGCGCTCCGATCCCGCAGGTCCTGCGCGAGCCGCCCCGGGCGCGCTCGGCGGCCGGCGGCGCCAAGAAGGTCTTCTGGATCGCGCTCCTCGCGGGGTTGTCGGTCCTCTTCCTCTACCCGTTCGTCTGGCTGATCAGCGCCTCGTTCAAGCCGCAGGACGAGGTCTTCGACAACCGGTTGATCCCGCGCACGTTCTCCTGGAACTTCGACGAGGTCTTTGGACTGCCGGATGCGCCGGTGCTCAGCTGGCTTCTGAACAGCCTCTGGATCGGCACGCTCGCCGCCCTCGGCGTCACCTTCGTCAGCGCGCTCGTGGCGTTCGCCTTCGCGTACTTCCGCTTCCCCGGACGGAACCTCCTCTTCGCGCTCCTCCTCGCGACGATGATGCTGCCTCCGCAGGTGACGCTGATCCCGACCTACCTCATCTGGAACGAGCTCGGGAAGTTCACGACGGAGCACGCCTGGCTGCCGCATATCGGGGTGAACACCCAGTATCCGCTCTGGGTGCCCAACTTCTTCGGGAGCGCGTTCTACATCTTCCTCCAGCGCCAGTTCTTCCTCGGGATCCCACGCGAGCTCTTCGAGGCGGCTCGGATGGACGGGGACAGCTACTTCTCGATGTTTCGGCGGATCGCCCTGCCGCTCGCGAAGCCGGCGCTGATCGTGACCTTCATCTTCGAGATCCAGGCGAAGTGGTTCGACCTGATGAGCCCGCTCATCTACCTGCGCGACCAGGCGCTCTTCACGCTGCCGCTCGGGATCAAGACGATCCTCGACCGCTTCGGAACCGGCGGCGGCGGCGAGGGCGAGTGGCAGATCATCGTCGCCGCGACGCTGATCCTGACGCTGCCGATGGTCGTGATCTTCGCCATCTTCCAGCGTTACTTCATCGAGGGCATCGCCACCCAGGGACGGAAGGGCTAATGACGACCCTCGGGTCGCCGACCGCCGTCGCCGACGGCTCGGATCTCGCGCGGCCGCCCCACGTGCTCGGGCTGGACATCGGTGGGACGAAGCTGGCCGCGGGCGTCGTCGACTCGGCCGGCCGGGTGCGCTCCTTCGTCGTCGAGTCGACGAACGCCGAGGAGGGGCCGGAGCGAGGGCTCGAGCGCCTCTTCCAGCTCGGTCGCCGGGCAGTCGACGAGTCCGGTGTGGAGTGGGCGCAGATCGATGCCGTCGGGATCGGCGCGGGCGGGCCGCTCGACACGACGCGCGGTGTGCTCATTGCGCCTCCGCACCTTCCGGGCTGGTGCGACGTACCGCTCGCCGCGCGGGCCGAGGAGGCGTTCGGGCTCCCTGTCGCCCTCGAGAACGACGCGACCGCCGCAGCTGCCGGCGAGCACCGCTACGGCGCCGGCGCCGGCACGAGCCACATGGTCTACCTCACGATCTCCACCGGAGTCGGCGGCGGGATCGTGATCGACGGACGGCTCTACCGCGGCGCCAGCGGCAACGGCGGCGAGCTCGGGCATGTCACCGTCGATTGCGACGGGCGACTCTGCCGCGGCTGCGGGCGGAAGGGCTGCCTCGAGGCCTACGTCTCCGGAACGTCGATCGCCGAACGAGCCTGCGAGGCCGGGATGGGAGAGGTGACTGCCGGCGAGGTCGCCGCGGCCGCGAAGATCGGCGACGCGCGCGCGACGGTGGTGTGGGAGGCGACGATCGACGCCCTCGCTTGCGGCCTCACCTCGATCGTCAACTTGTTCGAGCCGGAGCTGGTTGTCCTCGGCGGCGGCGTCGTGAGCGGCACCGGCGAGCAGCTGCTCGGGCCCGTGCGCGAGCGCGTGCGCGCCGAGGCGATGCCGACGGCCGGAGAGGCGGCGCAGATCGTCGAGTCCGCCCTGGGCAAGCACGTCGGCGTCGTGGGAGCCGCCGCGATCGCGGCAGAGCGCACCGCTTCGAGCATCGTGCTCGATGGCTGAGACAAACTCCCGCGCGCTTGCCGAGCATCTCGAGCTGGCGACCCGAATCGAGGGGCTGCTTCCCCGTGTGGACGAGATCGGACGGGTGGTCGTCGACTGCTTCGCCGCTGACGGCCGCGTCTACACGTTCGGGAACGGCGGTAGCTCGCTCGACGCGACGCACCTCGCCGAGGAGCTCGTCGGCCGGTTCAAGCGCGAGCGCCGGCCGCTTCCCGCCCTGTCGCTGGCGGTCGACGCGGCGACGCTCACCTGCATCGCGAACGACTACTCCTTCGAGGAGGTGTTCGAGCGCCAGGTGCGGGCCTTCGCGCGAGCGGGAGACGTCGTTGTCGCGTTCTCGACGAGCGGCCGCTCGCCGAACGCCGTCCGCGGGCTCGCCGCCGCGAAGGAGGCGGGAGCGACCACGATCCTGTTCGGAGGCGGCGACGGCGGCCCGGCCCTCGAGCATGCCGACCACGCGCTCCTCGTCCCGTCGGAGTCGACCGCGCGGATCCAGGAACTGCACGTCTTCTTCCTCCACCTGATCGTCGACCGCGTCGACCGGTGGGCGGCCGGCGAATGAGCCAGCGGGTTCTCCACATGATCGGGAACGCGCATATCGACCCGGTGTGGCTCTGGCAGTGGCCCGAGGGCTATCAGGAGGTGCGGGCAACCTTCCAGTCCGCGATCGACCGGCTGGACGAGTACCCGGACTTTGTCTTCACCTGCGACTCGTCTCTCTTCTTCGAGTGGGTCGAGGAAAGCGATCGGGAGCTCTTCGCCAGGATCCGCGAGCGGATCGCGGAGGGCCGGTTCCAGGTCGTCGGCGGCTGGTGGGTCGAGCCCGACTGCAACATCCCCTCGGGCGAGTCGCTCGTGCGCCAGGCGCTCTACGGCCAGCGTTACCTCCGCGAGAAGTTCGGGATCACAGCGACGACCGGCGCCAACCTCGACTCCTTCGGCCACAACGCGACGATCCCGCAGATCCTGCGCAAGTCGGGCGTCGACTCCTATGTCTTCCTCCGGCCCGGCCCGAAGGAGAAGACGCTCGAGAGCCCGATCTTCTGGTGGGAATCGCTTGACGGCTCGCGCGTCCTCGCCTACCGGATCCCGCATGAGTACTGCGCCCCGAAGGACGACCTCGGCGAGCACGTCGAGAAGGCGCTTGCGACCCTGCCGGAGCGCGATGAGGAGTATGCCGTCTTCTACGGCGTCGGCAACCACGGCGGGGGTCCGACGAAGGCGAACCTCGATCAGATCGCGCGGCTGAACGAGAGCGGCGCCTCGCCGCCGCTGGAGCTCAGCTCGCTGCGGCGCTTCTTCGACGGCGTGGCGGCGAACGGCGGCGACTATCCGACGGTGCGCGGCGAGCTCCAGCACCACTCGCCGGGCTGCTACACGACGCACTCGGGGATCAAGCGCTGGAACCGGCGTGCGGAGAACCTGCTCCAGCGCGCGGAGAAGTGGAGCGCGGTCGCGGATTCGCTCGGCCTGCGGCCCTATCCGCTCGCGGAGCTCACGCGGGCCTGGAAGCTCCTCCTCTTCAACCAGTTCCACGACACGCTCGCCGGCACGTCGATCGAGCCGGCCTACGAGGATGCCCGCGACCAGCTCGGGCACGCCTCGTCTCTCGCCGCGAACGCCTTCAACGCCGCGGTGCAGTCGATCGCACGGCAGATCGGGATCGAGCAGGAGGAGGAGATGCGCCCGGTCGTCGTCTTCAACCCGCATCCGTGGCCGCTGCGCGCCGACGTGGAGGTCGAGTACACGTGGCTGCGGGCGGAGGGCGCGCACGTGGTGGACGACGCAGGCGAGGCGGTGCCGATGCAGATGACGCGCCCGCTGACGACGATGAGCAGCTCGCGCGGTCGGCTCGTCTTCCCGGTCGAGGTGCCGCCGCTGGGATATCGCACCTATCGCGTTCGGCGGGGAGACCTTGTGTTTCAGAAACACAAGGTCTCCTCCTCTCAGTCGCGACTCGAGAACGAGCACCTGCTGCTCGAGCTCGATCCGGAAACGGGTCGGATCGCGAAACTCGTGCTCAAGGCAACCGGTGCCGACCTCGCCGCGCCCGGCTCCAAGCACGCCGTCGTCATCGAGGATCTGAGCGACACGTGGGGTCACGGCGTCACGGCCTACGACAAGGAGATCGGCGAGTTCAAGTGCACGTCGGTGCGGCTGCTCGAGGCCGGGCCTGTGCGTGCCATCCTGCGCGTCGAGAGTCGCTACGGCTCCTCGACGCTGCGCGAGGACTACGTTCTCGGCGCAGACGTGCCGTACGTCGACGTCCGCGTCGCGCTCGGCTGGCACGAGCCGCTCAAGCTGCTGAAGCTCCGCTATTCGACTTCCATCGAGACCGACACCGCGACGTTCGAGACGCCGTACGGCCACCTCGAGCGCGCCGCCTCCGGCGACGAGGAGCCGGGCCAGTCGTGGGTCGACGTCTCGTGCGGCGGGCGCGGCCTCACCGTGATCAACGACGCCAAGTACGGCTACGACGTCCGCGGCGGCGACAGCTGCGTAGGCTCGACGGAGCAGCCAAAGAGCGGAGGCGGCGGCTTTGCCGGCGCCGGAGCGGATATCGGAATCAGCGTCGTCCGCAGCCCCGTCTGGGCCTGGCACGACCCGCGCGAGCTCGAGGAGGACGGCGACTTCGAGTACATGGATCAGGGTCGGCAGAACTTCGTCGTGCGTCTGATCCCACACGCGGGCGACTGGCGCGACGCGGACGTCGTCCGGCGTGCGGCGGAGGTGAACCAGCCACCCTTCGCGCTGATCGAGACCTTCCACGACGGGTCGCTCCCGCAGGCCCGCGGCTTCGCGTCGGACGGTGGCGGCGACGTCGTCGTCACGGTCGTCAAGCGGGGCGAAGACGGCGGCGGTTATGTCGCGCGCGCGTTCGAGTCGACGGGACGAGCGGCGCACGCGACGCTCGAAGTACTCGGCCGGACAATCGACGCGGACTTCGGCGCGCACGAGATCAAGACGTTCGTCCTCCCCGCCGACGGCGGGCCGGCGATCGAGACCGACCTGCTCGAGTGGTGAGCTCGCTCGCGTGATCTCGCTAGATGGGGACGAGTGGCAGTTCCGCGGCTGGCTCGGCGAGGAGTGGCGCTGGCACGTCGCGAAGCCCTGGGACACACCCGGCTGGCTGCCGGCGCGCGTTCCCGGCAGCGTCCTCGACGACCTCGTCCGCGCGGGCGAGGTGGCCGACCCCTACTTCGAGCGCCAGAGCAAGCTCGCCGAGTGGGTACCGGCGCGGACCTGGGTCTACCGGCGGCGCATCTCCGGCGGCACGATCGAGCTCGCGGGCGTCGACCATGAGGCGACGGTGTTCGTGGACGGCGAGGAGGTAGCGCACCACGTCGGCGCGTTCACGCCCTTCCGGGTCGAGGTGCCGGCGGGCGAGCACCTGCTCGCGGTGGCCGTCCATGCGGCACCGGAGAGCGAGGCGCAGGTCGGCCGCACGAGCCGCGTCCGCGTCCACAAGAGCCGGATGGGCTACGGCTGGGACTTCTGCCCGCGGCTGATCCACCAGGGGATCTGGCGCTCCGTCACGCTCGATCCGGAGCCGCAACGCTTCCCGGTCGTTCGCATCGAGGGCGGAGTCGGCACCGTGGTGATCGACGGCGAGGTGGTTCTCCGGGTCGCGGAGCCGCGGCTTTGGTGGCCGAACGGGCTCGGCGAGCAGCATCTCTACGAGGCGGACGGCTTCGAGATCGGGTTTCGCACGGTCGAGCTCGCCGACTACCGCCTGACGGTCAACGGCGTCCCGCTGCCGATCAAGGGCTGGAACTGGGTACCGCTCGACGCGCTCTACGGTGTCCCGAGACCGCAGAAGCTCGCGCATCTGCTGGGACTCGCCGCGGCCGCCGGCGCCAACGTCATCCGCGTCTGGGGTGGCGGCCTGGTCGAGACGCGCGAGTTCTACGAGCTCTGCGACCGCCTCGGCCTCCTCGTCTGGCAGGAGTTCAGCCAGTCGAGCTCCGGGCTCGAGAGCATTCCGCCCGACGATCCGGACTTCGTCTCGGTGCTGCGGGAGGACGCGCGGCAGATCGTCCCGAGGTTACGCCGGCATCCGTCGCTCGCGATCTGGGGCGGCGGCAACGAGCTCGATGCCGACGGCTCCGAGCCGGCGCTCGTCGCGCTCCGCGAGGTGGTCGAGGAACTCGACCCCGGCCGACCCTGGCTGCCGACCTCGCCCTCGCCGGACGATCGCGACCTGCACGGACCGTGGGAGCATCAGGGCCTGCGCGGGCACCCGGCGCACTACGAGTCGCGCCGGTGTGTGCTGCACAGCGAGTTCGGGGTCGAGGGGATGACGAACCGGCGCGCGCTGGAGGCGCTGATCTCGGAGGAGCACCGCTGGCCGGCCGACCGCTCGAACCCGGTCTACGAGCACCTCGGCAACTGGTGGATCAACGCGCCGCTCGTCCGTGAGTGCTTCGGCGGGCGGCTGGACGGCCTCGAGACGTTGCGCCGCGCCTCGCAGTGGCTCCAATACGAGGGGCTCCGCTACGCGGTCGAGGCGACGCTGCGGCGCGGTGCCGGCGTGATCCCGTGGCAGCTGAACGAGCCGTTCCCGAACGCCTGGTGCACGACGGCGGTCGACTGGCACGGCGATCCAAAGCCGGCGTACTGGGGCGTGCGGCGAGCCTATCTCGGCGCTCCGAGCGCCTCGTTCGCGACCTGGGCCTGGGGAGGCGACGTCGAGGTGACCGCTCGTGTAACGGCGCCGGCGCGGCTCCTCGACCTCGACGGCACGGTGGTCGCGCAGTCGGAGGCCGGCGAGATCGCGGCGCCGCTCGTTGCGTTCGCGTTCGATGTCTTCGTGCTCGACGTGGGCGGCAACCGATACGTGATGACGCGGACGGAGGATCTCGAGCCGCTCCTCGACCTCCCACCTGCGACCGTGGAGCTCGTGCGCAATGAACACAAGCTCCTCCTTCGGAACACGGGCAACGTTGCGGCGCTCGGGCTCGTGCTCGAGGACTCCCGGCCATATGACGCGCCGGGCTGGGTGACCTTCTCCGACAACGTGCTCGACCTCCTGCCTGGGGAGGAGCGCGAGCTCGAGGTCGCGGGCCCGGTCGGCGAGATCCGTGTGGAGGGTTGGAATGCTCGAGCCTAGAGCGCTCGCGCCGGACGGCTCGCCGGTCGCCGGCTTCCAGTTCGACGGACGCACGGTCACCTACGAAGGAGTAGCGCCTGTCGATGCGGGGATCCGCGTCGAGTTCACGCTGCCGCCGACCGACGACCCCGCCTGGCTCGTCCCCGGCGTCTTCTACGGCGCGAACCGACCGGAGGGCAACACCCGGCTCTACCCGCGCTGGACGCCCGGGGGCACGAACGTGGAGCGGCTCGAATCCGACTCGTGGTCGTTCCGCGCCGACCGCTGCTCGACGCCAGCCGTCTTCGCGCGTGGCGGCGGCCTCGTCACGAAGGAGGTGAGCCCGCTCGGCCAGGCCGGGGTCGGCTTCGCGCTGCGCGAGGGTCGTCCCGTGATCTGGCTCGACTTCCCCTACCGCGAGGAGCCGCTCCGCTACAACGGCCACGGCGTTCCGGAGCCACCGGACGTACAGACCTACACCTGGAGTCCCGGAGAGAGCGTCGAGCTCTCGTTCGAGAGCACGGACGAGGAGCCTGCCGTGGTGCTGCGCGGCCTGGCGACGGCGTTCGAGGATCCCGCCTGGGTCTCGGTCGAAGAGGCGGCGGAACTGACCGCGTGGGGACTCTGGCGGTGGCACTACAAGGCGGATCCGCCGAGGCTGGTGGAGACGGCCGCCTTCGACCGGGATGCCTTCGGCGCGGCGGGCGACCGGGACAACATGCACGTCTCCTGGATCAGCGGGACGCCGTATGCCTGCGCCCTCCTCCGGCACGGGCTCAGGGTCGGGAACGAGGAGTACGTCGCTGCGGCTACCGCTGTGCTCGACCACGTCGCCTCGAACCTCACTCCCGGCGGCACGTTCTGGTCGCAATGGACGTCCGAGCGCGGCTGGACGACGGGCTGGCACTCCGACAAGAAGCGATTGCACGCACGCACGCTCGCGGACGCCACCCTCTTCCTCCTCCGCGCGGCGAAGGCTCGAGGCTCGGAGCCACAGAGCTGGCTCGGCGCCGTCCGCTCGAACCTCGACGTCGTCCGACGGACGCAGCGCGACGATGGGGCGCTGCCGGCCGCACATCACGTCGAGACCGGCGACGCCGTTTCCTGGGAGGGCACGGCCGGGATGGCGTGGATCCCTGCGCTCGTCGAGGCGGGCCACCTCGAGGAGGCGCGAGCTGCCGGGGAGTACTTCAAGCGCTTCGAGACGTGGTTCGGCGCCCCGGAGGACGTCGATCTCGCGCCGACCTCCGAGGACGGCTACGCCGCGGTGATGGCTTTCGTCGCGCTCGAGGACTGGGAGACCGCCAAGCGCGCGGCCGACTGGATGCTCACCTTCCGCTACACCTACGACGTCGCCTTCTCGGAGCAGACGTTGCTCGGCCGCTACGGCTTCAAGACCCGCGGCGCCGACCAGGCCTCGCCCTCGAATCAGCACCTGCACTCGTTCGGCCTGATCTGCCTGCCGGAGCTCCTGCGCCTCGCCCCGGCGACCGGCGACGACCACTACCGCGAGACTGCGCTCGAGAATCTTGCCTGCTTCCGTCAGCTCGTCGCGCGCGAGGACGGCGACTTCAACGCCTATCGTGGGATGGTCAGCGAGCGCTATTACCAGACCGACTGCTTCCAGGCGAAGGGAATGCTGCTGACGCTCTCGCATGCGTGGAGCGTCGGCGTCCTGCTCTACGCCTGCGAGGAGCTGCTCGGATGAAGAAGTTTCCGGAGGGGTTCCTGTGGGGGGCCGCCACCTCCGCCTATCAGATCGAGGGCGCCGTCGACGTGGACGGAAAGGGCGAGTCGATCTGGGATCGCTTCACCGGCGAGAGCGGCGACCGCGGCGACATCGCCTGCGACCACTACCGGCGCTGGCGCGAGGACGTCGAGCTGCTCGGCGAGCTGAACGTGAACGCCTACCGCTTCTCGCTCGCGTGGCCGCGGCTCTTTCCGACCGGCAGCGGCCCGCTCGAACGGCGTGGCCTCGACCACTACGACCGCTTGCTCGACGCCCTCCTCGAGCGCGGAATCGAGCCGGTCGTGACGCTCTACCACTGGGATCTCCCGCAGGCCCTCGAGGACACGGGCGGCTGGCGGAACCGCGAGACCATGGAGCGGTTCGCGGAGTATGCGGCGACGTGCTTCGACGCCTACGGCGACCGCGTCCGCTGGTGGCTGACGATCAACGAGCCGTGGATCGTCGGCCTGCTCGGCTACCTCCACGGGCTGCACGCGCCTGGCTACAAGGGCGACGTCCTCGGCGAGGTGACGGTCTTCCATCACCTCCTGCTCGCGCATGGCCGGGCGGTGCAGGAGCTTCGGGCCCGCGGCGGCGAGAGCAAGATCGGCTTCGCGCCGAACCTCTCGCCTCACTATCCGGCGAGCGAGGACGCGGCCGATCTCGCGGTCAGCGACGCCTCCGACGGCTA
>JACCRW010000458.1 GCA_013813345.1 Actinomycetota bacterium | reverse complement strand
GAGCTGCGTGATCGAGAGCCCCGTGCCGCTGGCACCGCCGGGACGGAACTCGCTCACGGTCGCAGTGACATTGACGGCGGCGCCGGGAGCGACGCTCGTCGGCGAGGTGAAGACGAAGACGGCCTCCGAGGTGCGCTCGTCGGCGTCGGGAGTCGGATCCTGGATCCAGAAGCCGTTCAGCCGCTCGGCCGTGACGACACCCTGAGTGGTCACACGCTGGCCGAGCAGCGGCGAGCGGTGCGCCGCGCCCTGGATCTGAGCGATCTCGACCGTCGGAGGAGGCGGCGGAGGCGGTGCGGAGCCGAGGCCCTGCGGATTGCCGGCCTTCGGGCCGACGAAGTCCGCGACATTGTCGTCCGTGTCCTGAGCGCCGGCGGAGCGACGCTCGAACGACCTGTCGCCCATACCGGTCAGCACGAGTCCGACACCCTCGCGGCAGACGTCCGTGGCGCCGTCCGAGCTGCCGACGCCGTCGATGACGACGCCCGCCGGGGTCGTGATCCGTGCGCCCCCCGTGTCGGACAAGCCTGTCGTATAGCTCGCGTCTCCAGGCGCCGTGCCGCTGTAGCCGGTCGTCGGCGTGCTGTTGACGAAGAGATAGTGGCCGCCTGCGGGCAGGCTCACACCGGCAGGGACGGCGACGCGAAGCGACGCGGCGCCGGAAGCGGCCGCGCAGCCTTCGAGCCTGTAGCCGCCGATCGGAACTGCCGAGCTCGTCGTGTTGAGCAGCTCGACGAACTCGTCGTTACCGCCCGAAGGCCCCGTGAAGCGGAACTCCGAGATGACAACGCCGTTCGGTGAGGCGCTTGCGGTACCGGCCCACACGAGCGCGAAGAGCGCGGCGACGACCGTGAGCGGTCGCAATCGAAGCTGAGACAAAGACTTTCCTCCCCTGATGTGAACGGACTCCCCCTAGAGACGGACACGGCTCTTTGGGCCGCGCGGCAGCACTCTAGCCCCTTTTTTCGATCCGATCGAGCCCGGTCTCGACTTCCTCACCGGTCGCAGGCATACTTCGACACGCCCGCCGACCGCGACGAAGGAGGTTCGAACAGATGACTGCGCTCGCCCCCTTCCCCCTCAGAGCTCCGCGGCTCTAGAGACGCGTCGGCCCACCTGACCGGCAGCTCCCTGAGCCGCGCAGCGCGCGGAGATTCCCGCGCGCACGCCCTTTCCATCCCCGCTCAAGGAGACTCGCTTGACCACCTTGCACGATCTCGGCTGGACTGACAGCCACACGATCGAGTTCGAGCCGCACGCCGCCGCAGGCCTCGCGCCGGGACGCGTGTCGGAGCAGCATCGCGGCGCCTACGTCGTTCTCACGGAGGGCGGCGAGATCCGCGCGGAACCCGCCGGCCGGCTCTCCTATGAGGCGAGCGGCTTCGGCGACCTCCCCGCTGTGGGCGACTGGGTCGCCGTCGCGCTCCGTCCGGCCGAAGGGGCCGGGACGATCCAGGCCGTCCTCCCACGGCGGACCGCGTTCTCGCGCAAGGTCGCCTGGTCGGCGACCGAGGAGCAGGTCGTCGCGGCGAACGTCGACACGGTCTTCCTCCTCAGCTCGCTGAACGAGGATCTGAACCTCCGCCGGCTGGAGCGCTACCTCACCCTGGCCTGGGAGAGCGGCGCGAAGCCGGTGATCGTGCTGACGAAGACCGACCTCAGCGAGAGCGTGGAGCGGAGCGTGCTCGAGGTCGAGGCGATCGCCTTCGGCGTGCCGGTGCACGCGATCTCGAGCCTCACCGGCGACGGGCTCGACCTTGTCCGCTCCTACGTCGAGCCGGGCAAGACGATCGCGCTCCTTGGCTCCTCCGGCGTCGGCAAGTCGACGCTCGTGAACACGCTCCTCGGGGAGGAGCTCCTCGCGGTGAAGGAGATCCGGGAGTCGGACGGCGAGGGCCGGCACACGACGACCCACCGCCAGCTCGTGCCGCTTCCCGGCGGCGGGCTCGTTCTCGATACGCCCGGAATGCGAGAGCTCCAGCTCTGGGAGTCGGCCGACGGCCTCAGCGAGACCTTCTCGGACATCGAGGAGCTCGCGGCCCAGTGCCGCTTCAACGACTGCGCCCACCGCACCGAGCCCGGTTGCGCGATCCAGGCGGCACTCGAGGACGGCACGCTCGAGCAGGGGCGCTGGACGAGCTACCAGAAGCTCCAACGGGAGCTCGCCCACCTGGAGCGGCGGCTGGACAAGCGCGCGCAGGCAGACGAGCGGAAGAAGTGGGCAAAGGTGGGCGCCGAGGCCCGCGCGAACATGCGCCTGAAGGGCAATCGCTGAGCGCGTGGGGCGCCGTTCCACCGGCGCCCCACGCGGATCGCTCAGCTGCTCGCGACGTTCGCGGCTCCCCGCGTCACCGTCGTAGTGAACACCCAGTCGGACGCAGCGTCGTTCGTGTCCTTTCCGTCCGGGTTGCGGATCAGCGAGCCGGCAACCGCGTTCGAGTCGGCCACCGTCGCGGCCAGCAGCGTTCCTTCGACGAGGCTGACCGTTGCGGTTGCCGTGCCGATCTGGGCAGCCGTGATCGCACCCTCGTAGGAGAGCGCGTCGAGCAGCGAGCCCGTCGAGGTGTTGACGAGCGCGACTCCGTCCGGAGCGCCGTTCTGAGCCTCGATCGCGACCACGAGATACCCGCCGGCAGCGAGGCTCCCGGTGAGCGCCTCGCGGTCGTACTCGAGCCCGTCCGTGCCGTCGACGAGGACGAGCGCGAGCCCGCTCAGGCTGGCCGCCGACGTGCCGTTGTTCCGGAGCTCGACGAAACCGTTGCTGTCGGCTCCGACCTGGTCGTAGTCGATCTCGTTGATCACGATCGAGCCACCAGGCGGCGGAGGAGGCGGGGGCGGCGGCGGCGGAGTCGTACCCGCGTTGCAGGCGAGCGAGATCGCACCGCCCGAGGCAACCGTCAGGCTCACGCTGCCGGCGCTACCCGCGGCGGTCGTGCAGGCGATGCCGTTCAGCTGGCCGATCGAGGTGAGATTCGCCCCTGCCGGCCCCGCGGGTCCTGCCGGTCCGGCTTGCCCTGCGACTCCCTGCGGCCCGGCCGCACCGGTCGCACCGGCAGGTCCGGTCGCACCTGCCTCGCCCGCTGCGCCACGCTCGCCACGAAGGCCGATCGGCCCCTGCGGGCCGGCATCGCCCTTGACGCCGGCATCGCCCTTGGCGCCGGTATCGCCCTTCGGCCCAGCCGGGCCCTGCGGTCCCGCCACGCCCTGCGGGCCACGTGGGCCGCTGACGTTCCACGAGATTGCCTGCTCGTTGCGCCGGCACGAGCCGCCGCCGGCTGGAATGCGCACGAGACCGGAGCCCTTGTGCCGACAGGCCGCGATCTCCCCTTCGGCATCGCTCCCGCGCGGAGCCGCCGAGACGGCTGTGACGAGCGCGAGCCCCATTGCGACGACGACGAGCACGCGCCCCAGACGTCGACTGATTGGTCGTTTCATCGATCCTCCTTCGGTGGTTGCAAGAGCAGCCTGAATAGCGGCGCTCGCGCACCTTCACCAGTGTCCGAAAGGGACGATCGCCGTCCGAAACGGCCAGGGTTTCAGCACTTTCGGCACACAATTGACACGCTTCCGCGAGCCTTTGCGGCTCCCCTATGCTCGGCGCGATGAGCGCCGCGCTCGATCCACTCCCCCCGTCACTCTCTGGGCCCGAGGTCCGGTTCGCCTACCGCGAGCACGGCCCCGGCGTCGCACGTGTCCAGCTCGCACATGACGTCCCGGGGCTGCCCCACCGGCTCACGCGTCGCGGCCGCACGTGGGAGCTCGTCGCGCCCCGGCCGGACGTCGGCCGGCTCGAGTACCAGTTCGAGCTGATCGACCGCGCGGGTAGCTCCGAATGGATCGTCGATCCGAAGAACCCGCTCCGCGCCTCCGGCCCCTGGGGGGAGAAGTCGGTCCTCGAGCTGCCGGAGTACGAAGCCCCCGCCTGGCTCGAGGCGGAGCCCGTGGGAGCCGCCCAAGCCGTCGTGCTCCCGAGCCGGATCCTCCGCGCCGAGCTCCCGGCGCTCCTCTGGGCCCACCCCGGCGCGGACGAGTCGAGCCCGCTGCTCGTCGTCCACGACGGGCCGGAGTACGCCGAGCACTCATCGCTCCTGACTCTGCTCGGAGAGCTGCCGCCGCTGCGGGCGGTGCTGCTCGCACCGGTCGATCGCGACGAGACCTACTCCGCCTCCGCCCGGTACGCCCGCGCGCTCGCCGAGGAGCTCCTCCCCTCGTTCGGGCCGGC
>JACCRW010000454.1 GCA_013813345.1 Actinomycetota bacterium | reverse complement strand
GCTACACGACCGCGCTGCTCGCGCTCGCCCTGCTCGCGCTCGTCGTCGTCGCGACGAATCCGTTCGCCCTCGTCTTCCTGCTGCCGGCTCTCTATTCCTGGCTCTGGCTGCCCCAGGCCGGGACGGCGCCGGCGCGACTCGCGCTTCTCGCCGGCGGTCTTCTGGGACCAGCGCTCCTCGTGCTCTCGTTCGCCCGCCGGTATGGGCTCGGCTTCGACGCCCCGTGGTACCTGCTCTCGCTGGCCGGCGTCGGCTACGTCCCGTGGTTCGCAGTCGCCGTGGCCCTCGCGTGGATCGCGATCGCCGCCCAACTCTCTGCCGTCGCTGTCGGACGCTACGCCCCGTATCCCGACGTTCGAGCGCGCACGCCTCGCAGCCCGCTGCGCCGTTTGCTCACACCGCGGCTTCATCCGCAGCGCGGTGCTGCCGATGAACAGGACGTGGTGGAAGCTCGATGAGACGCGCTGTGCGCCTGCTGGGAACCTTGCTGATCGTCGCCGGAGTCGGCACGCTCGCGTGGGCGGTCACCGTCTGGCAGTGGCAGGATCCGGTCACGGCGGTGGTCAACCGCGTCGAGCAGCGCGAGCTCTCCCAAAGGCTCGAGCGCAGCTTCGACCACGTTCGGCCAAGCGTGCAAGACGCTGCGGCCTCGCCCGCGAAGCGCCGGCGTGGACTCGAGCGCGACGCACGCGCGTGGCGGGAGATGTCGGAGGAGGGGGACGCAATCGCCCAGCTCCGGATCCCGCGCCTCGGGCTCGATGCCGTCGTCGTCAACGGCACCGATTCCGACACGCTCAAGCGCGGGCCCGGACGCTATCTCGGGTCGGCGATGCCGGGCCAGGGAGAGCTCGTCTACATCGCCGGACACCGCACGACCTACGGAGCCCCGTTCTCGCGCATCGACCACCTCCGCAAGGGCGACCGGGTCTTTCTCGAGCTCCCCTACGGCACGTTCGAGTACGCCGTCACGGGTCACCGGATCGTCGCGGCGAACGAGCTCTCGGTGCTCCGGTCGAAGGGGCGCGAGCAGCTTGCGCTTCAGGCCTGCCACCCGCGCTTCTTTGCCTCGCAGCGGTACATCGCCTACGCCGAGCCGGTCGGAGTGACGCCGCCGCAGCGCCAGCAGGCGAGCTAGCTAGAGACGGAGAAACGGAACCAGGTCGCCGGCGACGTGCTCTCGGTCGCCGCGGGCGACGAGCACGAGCGTGTCGGCGCCGGCAGCTCTCGCGATCATGTGCGACTCCTGCCCCGAGAGCGGCTCGAGCACCACCTCGCCCCCCTCGAGCCTGGAGCGGGCACGGATGAGCTGGTCGCGGGCGGGGCTCGCGCGCAACGGCGTCGACAGCCGACCGACGGCGTAAGCCGGCTCCGGGATGCTGGCGCCCTGGAGGGCTCTTAGCGCAGGCCGGACGAAGAGCTCCGCCCCGACGAGAGCGGAGACGGGGTTGCCGGGGAGGCCGAAGACGAGCGTCCTCCCGCGCACACCGAACGCGACCGGCTTGCCGGGCTTGACCGCGACGCCCCAGAAGATCTCCTCGACGCCCAACTCGGCCGCGATCCGGCGGACGAGATCGTGCGGCCCAACCGAGACGCCACCCGAGCTGACAAGCACGTCGGCCTCGAGGCCGCGCTCCAGAGCGGCCCGGTGGGAATCCGGATCGTCGGTCACCGCGGGAAGCCGCGTCACCGCCGCCCCCGAGCCCGCGAGCGCCGCGGCGAGCATCGGGGCGTTCGATTCGTAGATCTGACCCGGCTCGAGCGCCGAGCCCGCAGGCCGCAACTCGGTGCCGGTGCTCAGGACGGCGACGCGGGGACGGCGGGAACAGCGCACCGCCGCAACGCCCGCAGCAGCAAGCGCTCCGATCTGAGCCGCGCCGAGGATCGAGCCGGCAGAGAGCAGGAGCTCGCCGGCGCCGATGTCGCTCCCGATCCCGCGGATGTTGTCTTCTTCGCTAACGGAAGCGCTGACAACGACCTCGGCGCCGCCGTCCTCGACGTGCTCGATCGGGACGACCCCGTCGGCGCCGTCCGGGACGCTGCCGCCGGTCGCGATCCCCATCGCCTCGCCGGCGGCCAGCGCACGCTGCGCGGGCCGGCCCGCTGGAATCCGGTCAACGACCCGCAGCCGGCCCGGTGTTTCCCGCACCCTGACGGCGAAGCCGTCCATGGCCGAGCTGCGAAACGGCGGCAGCGAGACGAGAGCGCGAACGTCCTCCGCCGGCACGCGACCTGCGGCCTGCTCGATCGGAACCGCTTCGGCCTCGAGTGGCAGCGCGTACCGAAGCACGAGCGCGAGCGCCTCGTCGATCGTGAGCAGCGCCGGCATCGCGCCGTACGCTAGCCGGAGCTAGGCTCCAGGCCGTGATCTCGGTCGTCGTCCCGGTGCACAACGAGGAGCGCAGCGTGGCGCTCCTGCTCGACGAGCTCGGGTCGGCTCTCGACGGGATCGGACGGCCGTGGGAGGCGGTCTTCGTCGACGACGGCTCGACGGACGGCACCTTCTCGGCGCTGACGCGGCTGCACGATGCCGCCGACAACGTCCGGATCGTGCGGCTGCGGCGGAACTTCGGCAAGGCAGCCGCGCTCCAGGCCGGCTTCGAGGAGGCGCGGGGCGACGTCGTCGTCACGATCGACGGCGATCTGCAGGACGATCCTGCCGAGATTCCGCGGCTGCTCGCGAAGCTGGACGAGGGTTTCGACCTCGTCTCCGGCTGGAAGGCGAAGCGGCGCGATCCGCTCAGCCGCCGAATCCCCTCGCGGATCTTCAACAGCGTCAGCGGGCGGATGTCCGGCCTGCGGCTCCACGACCTGAACTGCGGCCTCAAGGCCTACCGGGCCGAGGTGCTACACGGTCTTCGGCTCTACGGCGAGCTGCACCGCTTCGTGCCCGTGCTGGCGCACTACCGCGGCTTCCGCGTCGCCGAGGTGCCCGTCAACCACCGGCCGCGCGAGCACGGGCGCTCGCGCTACGGGATGGAGCGTTACGTCCGCGGCTTCCTGGATCTGCTGACCGTCACCTTCATGGGTCGCTACCGGCACCGCCCCCTCCACCTCTTCGGTGGCCTCGGACTCGTCCTCTCGCTGCTCGGCGGCGTCGTCCTCGTCTATCTCGCAGCGCTCAAGCTCGCCGGCCAGGCGATCGGGCACCGGCCGCTCCTGACGCTCGGCGTCCTGCTCGTCGTCGTCGGGATCCAGCTCCTCTCGCTCGGACTGCTGAGCGAGCTGATCACGAGTCACCACGAGGAGCAGGCCGGCGACAAGCGCGCCGTCGGTCAGCACGTGGACGAGATCCTGCGCTAGGTGCGGGTCCTCTATTTCGGTACCTACGAGCGGGACTATCCGCGGAACGCCCAGGTGATCTCGTGCCTGCGCGGCGCCGGCGTCGAGGTGATCGAGCGACACGCGAGCGTCTGGGAGCGGCGCCGACACAAGTGGTCGGTGGGCGCCGGCGCGGCGCTCAAGGTCGGTCTTGCCGAGGCCGGACTGATCTTCCGTGGCAGGCGCGAGCGCTTCGACGCGATGATCGTGGGCTACCCCGGCCACTTCGACATGCCGGCGGCGAGGAGGATTGCCCGCGGCCACCCCCTCATCTTCAACCCGCTCGTCTCGCTCGCGGAGACGCTCGTCGAGGATCGGGGCCGGTTCTCGCGGGGCTCGCTGGCCGCGTCGGTGCTTCATCACGTCGATCGGATCTCGCTCCGGCACGCCGACCTCGTCGTCGCGGACACCGAGCAGAACGCGCGCTTCCTCGCCGAGCTCGGCGAGATTCCGCGGGAGCACGTCGCGGTCTGCTTCGTCGGCGCCGAAGAGCGGCTCTTCCGGCCGGGCTGGCAGATCCGGGAGCGCTTCCACGTCCTCTTCGTCGGCAAGCTGATCCCGCTGCACGGCCTGGAGACGATCCTGGAGGCGGCCCGACTCGTTCCCGAGGTGCCGTTCCGGATCGTCGGCAGCGGCCAGCTCGATGCCCTCCTCGATGATCGGCCCGCGAACGTCGAGTGGGTCGAATGGGTCGAATACGAGGCGCTCCCGGAGGAGCTCCAGCGCGCCGGCTGCGCACTCGGGGTCTTCGGCACGTCCGAGAAGACAGCCCGCGTGATCCCCAACAAGGCGTTCCAGGCCCTTGCCTGCGGCACCCCGCTCGTCACCGCCGACACCCCGGCCGCACGGGAGCTGCTGCGAAACGGCGAGAGCGCCCTCCTCGTCCCTCCTGGCGACGCGGCCGCGCTCGCAGCGGCGGTCCGGTCGCTCGCGACCGACGCCGAGCTGGCCGGACGGATCGGCGCAGGAGGTCTCGCCGCCTATCGGGAGCACGCGAGCGAGGACGTGCTCGGCCTCCGCTGGCGCGGGCTGCTCGAGACCGAGGTCGAGCGCGCCGCCGGACTCCGGTGAGGCCGAGGCCCGAGCTCGTCCTATGGGCGGCGATCGCCGCGTTCGCCGCCGGCTTCGGCTCGCTCTCCGTTCTCCGCCACCTCGCCTTCAACACCGGCCGCTTCGATCTCGGCAACATGGTCCA
>JACCRW010000441.1 GCA_013813345.1 Actinomycetota bacterium | reverse complement strand
ACGTCACGGGCCGCTCGACGAGCCACCGGATCGGCCGCGGGATGGCGATTGTGCCCGAGAACCGGCGTCTCTTCGGCCCGATGACCGTGCTCGAGAACTTGGAAATGGGCGCGTATCTGAACCGCGACGGCAAGGGCCGGAAGGACGACTTCGAGCGGATCTACTCGCTCTTCCCGCTCGTCTACGAGCGCCGCTCCCAGCTTGCGGGCACGCTCTCCGGCGGCGAGCAGCAGATGGTGGCGATGGGCCGCGCGCTGATGAGCCACCCGAAGCTCCTGCTGATGGACGAGCCCTCGATGGGCCTCGCGCCCGTGCTCGTCGAGCGGAGCTTCGAGATCATCCAGCAAGTGCACGAGGCCGGGGTCGCGATGCTGGTCGTCGAGCAGAACGCAAACATGGCGCTCTCGATCGCCGACCGCGGCTACGTCCTCTCGACCGGTCGCGTCGTCCTCCAGGGCAAGGCGAGCGAACTGATCGAGAACGAGGATCTGAGGAAGGCGTACCTTGGCCGCTAGCGACCACCCGTCGCAGAGACGGTTGCAGACACGGTTGCAGACAAAGTCGCAGACATGGTCGCAGACACGGTGACAGAGACGGACGCAGGTACGAGGCTTCTCGGCGAGGCGATTCGTGGGCGTTTTCCCGTCTTCGAGCGCAAGGTCTACGTCAACTCGTGCTCGCAGGGAGCGCTCTCGAACGAGGTTCGGGCGGCCTACGAGGAATACCTCGCCGGCTGGGACGAGCACGGCGCCGAGTGGGAGCACTGGGTCGAGCGGGCCGAGGCCGCCCGCGTCGCGTTCGCCGGTCTCGTCTGCGCGCAGCCCGACGACGTCGCGATCCAGACCTCGGTCTCGGCTGCGGTCAGCGCGCTCGTGTCCGCGCTCGATCTCTCGGGCGAGCGCAACCGGATCGTGATCTCCGAGAACGAGTTCCCCGCGATCGGCCAGATCGCCCACGCGCAGGAGCTTCGCGGCGCCGAGGTCGTCCAGGTCGCGCCCGAGCCGGAGGCGTACGCGGCTGCGATCGACGAGCGGACAGCGCTCGTCTGCTCGACGCTCGTCTCCTACCGCACGGGTGCAGTCCACGATGTCGGGGCGATTCACGGGCTCGCTCGCGAGCACGGCGCGCTGATGCTCGTGGACGGCTACCAGGGGATCGGCGCGATTCCGATCGATGTAAGGCAGGCGGGCGACGTCCTCGTCGGCGGCACCGTCAAGTACCTCCTCGCCTCGGCCGGGCTCGCGTTCATGGCCTGCCGACCCGGTCTCGTGACCGAGCTTCTGCCCACGCAAACCGGCTGGTTCGCGGACGAGAACGTCTTCGAGATGCAGATCGAGCGCTACCGGCCGCACCGCAGCGCGCGCCGCTTCGACGCCGGAACGCCGCCGGTTCCGAACATCTACGCGGGCGTGGCGGGAGCCGGTCTGATCGCGGAGGCGGGGGTGCTCGCGATCGCCCAGCACGTCCGGACTCTGGTCGAGCGACTCGTCGCCGGGGTCGACGAGCTCGGTGGGAGCCTTGCGGCGCCGGCGCTCGGCCCGCTCGCCTGCGTACGCTCGACGGACGCGCCGGCGCTCGTGACCGCGCTCGCCGAGGAGGAGATCGTCGCCTCAGAGCGAGATTCGAGCCTGCGCGTCTCGCTGCATCTCTACAACACGGCCGACGACGTCGACGCCGTGCTGGCCGCGCTCGAGCGGCACCGCGCGCTGCTTGCTTGACGCTCCGGGGTTGACAGCAATAGCAGCCCGGCTATGATCGCAAATATGCGATACTCGGAGGACCCCAAGCCGCTTCCGCTCGAGCGCCTGCGCGCCCGACTGGCGGGAGCCGAGGAGGGCTGGTTCTTCGCCGCGATCGCGGGCGAGGTCGCGGAGCGGCGCGTCGCCCGCAATTTCTCCCAGCGCGAGCTCGCCCAGCGCGTCGGCACGACCCAATCGGCGATCGCGCGGCTCGAGAGCGGCGGCAGGCCGCCTCGGATCGACACCTTGCTCAGGATCGCGGACGCGCTTGATTGCGACCTGCACGTCGATTTGATCCCTCGAGACCCTGCTACAGGAGGAGAGGCATGAGCGCCAGCGTGCTGGCCCGGCTCGACCGGATCGAGAGCGAGCTTCGCGACCTCGGAGGCGAGCTGCAGGCGATCCGGGCGACGGTGCTCGCTGGCTCGCCGCAGCCCGAGCCGGTCGCCGTCGAGCCACAGCCGCTCCGCGTCGTTGCACCGCCCACGCCGCCGCGCTCGACGCGCGCGGAGCCGGAGCAGGAGCCGAGCGGGTGGGAGCGCGAGCTCGAGCAGCTGAAGCGCGAGCTGCCCCGGCTCTCGCTGCCGAAGCTCGATGCGGCCGACCTCCTCGGCGCCCGTGGGCTCGCGCTCGCCGGCGGCGTCGTGACGCTGCTCGGAGTCGTCTTCTTCTTCGTGCTTGCCGCCAATAACGGCTGGATCGGACCGCTCGCGCGCGTCGTGCTCGGGGGCGGCGCATCCGCTCTCGTCTTCGCGGCCGCGATCCTGCTTCATGCGCGCTACGGCCGGCTGCACGCCGCCGTCGCCGCAGCGGGCGCCGGGATCGCCGGCGGCTACGCGACGCTCCTCGCCGCTGCGGCGCTCTACGACCTCGTCCCCGCGCTCGCGGCTCTCGTCCTGGCGGGCCTGATCGCCGGCCTCGGCGTCGCGCTCGCCCTCCACTGGTCGTCGCAGGTCGTCGCGGCGCTCGGCCTGATCGGCGCCATGGTGGTGCCGGCGATCGTGATCGTCGACGGCAGTCTCACCGTGACGGGAACGGCCTTCGTCGGAATCGTCTTCGCGGCAGCCTCCGTCGTGTCAGTCCGGCAACAGTGGGGAGCGCTGCTCGTCTGGGCGAGCGCCGTCAGCGCGCCTCAGATCCTCGCGCTCGTGCTTGCAGAGGACGATCCCGCGCGAAACAGAACCGTCGCACTCGCTCTCGTCTTCGTCGGGCTCTACTTCGGGGCCGGGATCGCGCGCCAGCTCGCCGCCGGTCGGGCGCAGCTCGATTCGCTCGCGAGCATCTTCGTCGCCGGCGGCGCTCTGCTCGGCGGGGTCGCGTCGTTCGCGTTGCTCGAGGGCGATCCGCGCGGGATCGTGCTCGCCGCGCTCGCGGCCTCCTTCGGCGCGGTTGCGATCGGCTTCTGGCGGGACGAGACCCGCGAGCTCGGCGCTCTCGCGGCCGTCTTCGGAACCGTCTTCGCGGCCACGGCGACCGCCCAGTTCCTGGACGGGCCGGCGCTCGTCGTCGCGTGGTCGGTCGAGGCAGTTGCGCTCGGCTGGCTCGGCCGCCGGATCGCCGAGACGCGCTTTCAGCTCGTCGCGCTCGCCTATCTCGCGCTGGCGCTCCTCTACACACTCGAGCAAGCCCCGCTCGTCAGCCTGTACGAGGCGAACACGGATCACTTCGTCGGCATTCCGGCGCTGACGGCGATCGGCCTCGCGCTCGTCGCATACGGGCTCCTGGCCCGAACCTGGCCGCCGAGCCGCGGCGGGAGCGCGATGCCTGCCGCGCTCGCGCAGCTCATCGCCGAGGTCGATCGCTATCGCCGGCCGATCGGGATCGGCGCAGTCGCCGTGGGCACGCTCGTCCTGGTGGATGCGGCCTCGCTCGGGATCCTCGGGATCGCCGAGCGAACCGAGCTCGAGAATCCCTTCGGCTGGGGAAATGTCGCCGTCACGGCGCTCTGGAGCCTGACCGCGCTCGCCGTGCTCACGGCCGGGTTGCTCCGGCGATCGCGGCTGCTCGAGCTCGGCGGGATCGCGGGTCTCTGCTTCACCCTGCTCAACTTCCAGTTCTCGACCATCGGCTCGCTGCCCGAGCACCGCGGCTGGTGCGCGGTCGTGCTCGCCGTTGCCGCGGCGGCCGCGGCCCTGCTGCACGGCCTCCTCTCGCGGCGAGTGGAGGTCGTCCCGTGGGTCGGGGCCGCGATCAGCACGATCCTCTCGGGGTTCGTCGCCGCCGAGCTCTTCGCCGGCGATGCTCGCGGCTACGCGCTCGCCGGGATCGGCGCCGCGCATCTGCTCGTCGCGGCAATCGTCTTCCGGCGGCGCGACCTGGCCACGTGCTTCTGGCTCGCGGCGCTCGTGCTCGGGCTTGCCTCGTCGCTCGTCCTGCTCGACCACACCTGGCTCGTGCTTGCCTGGACGCTCGCGGCGGTCGCGCTCGCGGCGGCGGGAACTGTCCTTCGCGAGCCGAGGCTCTGGCTCGGTGCCGGCGCGTTCACGCTGCTCGGCGGCACGTTGACGATTGCGCTCCTGGCGACTCCGGGCGACTTCCTCCGGGCGAACGAGACGCCCGCGGACGGGGTGCCCGCGCTGCTGCTCGTGCTCGGCGCCCTGGCCGTGCTCGCCGTGGCCCTCCGGCAGATCGACCGGCCGACCGATGCCCTGGATCGCTGGCTCGACTCTGGCAGCGACGAGCTCGGCCGGGCGCTCCGCTGGACTCTTGCGACGATCGGGCTCTACGGCGCCTCGCTCGCGATCCTCGGGCTCGTCCAGGAGCTCGGCACCGCCGGCACGACGACCGCCTTCCAGCGCGGGTACACCGCGGTGAGCGCGTTCTGGGGCCTCGTCGCCTTGACGATCCTCGTCGTCGGATTGCGGCGCGGGCAGCGTGTGCTGCGGCTGGCGGCGCTCGGGCTCTTTGCGCTCGCGCTCGGCAAGCTCTTCCTCTACGACCTCGCGACGCTCAGCTCGGTCGCGCGGGCCGCGTCGTTCTTGGCCGTCGGCGCCGTGCTCCTCCTCGGCGGCTTCTTCTACCAGCGGCTCGCGGAGGCTGAGGCGGGAACTGAGAGCTAGTCGCGGGCCGGATCGCCGGCCGGCAGCACGTCGACCGCCCAGTCACGGCGCTTCCACTCCGGTACGGGTGGCTCACACCCGGCCTGGGGAACGAAGCGCGAGCGCTGGACGAGCTCGAGCTTGTGGATGTAGCGCGGGCAGTTCGGGAAGACGTGCGTAGCGACGACACGCACGATGCACTGCGCCCGCTCGTACTCGGCGAGCAGCGAGTCGGCGTCGTCGATCGAGGCCCGGCCGCTCAGCCGCAACCGCTTCTGGCCCTCGAAGTCGATGAAGAGGAGGCCGACGCTCGGGTTCGCCGAGAGGTTCCCGAGCGAGAGGAACATCCCATTCCCGTCATAGCTCGGGAAGGCGATCGTGCGCTCGTCCAGCACGCGGACGAAGCCGGGCTCGCCGCCCTTGTAGGAGCACTGGACGATCCCCTCCTCGTCGGCGGTCGCGAGGAAGAACATGTCGCGCGCCTCGATGAAGCGACGGTCGTCGGCGTCGATCGTGGTCCTGAGATTGCGCTCCTCGAGCCGATCCGCGAGGCGGCGTGTATCGAACCTGTCCTGGAGCTCGCGCTGATGCGGGCCGTACAGACTCATCCGACCGATCATCCTCCCGATGCGCCTCCACGTCCACGGATACGTTCTCCTCGCACTCCTGGCTGCGGGTTGCGGCCGGGCCGAGGGAGGTGAGATCGCAACTGTGAACCGAGAGGGAGAGATCGTCGTCGCGGCTCTGGGCGACTCGATCCACGCGGGCTCGCCGTACTGGGATCCCGATCCGGACGTGCGCGCGAGCTACGGCGACGACCTCGACGAGCAGAGCCAGTGGGAGTATTGGGCGGCGAGGAAGGATCCGCGGCTCCGGTTCCGCAACTGCGGGGTCTGGGGCGAGCGCACCGATGAGATCGCGTCGCGCTTCGACGCGTGCACCGCGGACGCCGACGTGCTCGTCGTCCAGGGCGGGATCAACGACATCGCGCAGGGCCGCGACGTCGAGTCGGCGGCGGAGAACTTGGGTGCGATGGTGCGGCGTGGCAAGGAGCTCGGGCTGCGCGTAGCGATCGCGAACGTCCTCCCCTGGAACAGGGGCTGGCCGAGCGCCGAGGAGCCGATCGACCGTCTGAACGAGCTGATCGAGGAGCTCGCGCGCGAGGAGGACGTGCCCGTGCTGCCGTTCTACGCGACGCTCGAGCATCCGGATGAGCCCGGCCGGATGCGCGACGAGTGGACCTCCGACGGCGATCACCCCTCGGTCGAGGGCTACCGCCGGCTCGGCGAGCTCGCCTTTCGATTGCCCCCAAGCAGATGACGGAGCGCGCGTACGGGTCGCAGTCGATGACGGGTGCGCTGAAGCGGGTGCTCGTGCGGCCGCCGCTCCCGGAGGACGCGGTCGCCTGGCGCGAGTACGGCTGGCGGTC
Organism: Actinomycetota bacterium; assembly: GCA_013813345.1. GTDB lineage: Bacteria > Actinomycetota > Thermoleophilia > Gaiellales > Gaiellaceae > Gaiellasilicea. Next base: position 3,274 of record JACCRW010000441.1, on the reverse strand, counting down.
GGAGCCCGATCCGGTGGTGGCGGCGGCCGAGCACGAGGCGTTCTGTGTCCTCCTCGAGGAGGCGGGCGCCGAGGTCGTCGTCGCCCGCCACGACGCCAGTAATCCTGATGCGATCTACACCTACGACCCCGTCCTCGTCGGCGACGCGGGCGTCGTCGTCCTCCGGCCGGGCAAGGAGGGGCGGCGGCGGGAGCCTGGCGGAGTCGCAGCGGCGCTCGTCAACGCCGGCGTTCCCGTCGCGCACGAGCTCGAGGCGCCGGCGACAGTCGAAGGCGGCGACACGGTCTGGCTCGACGAGCGGACGCTCCTCGCTGGTCACGGCTACCGCACGAACGGGGCTGGGATCGACGCGCTCGAGGCGGCCTTCCCTGGGGTCGAGGTGATCCGATTCGACCTGCCGCACTGGAACGGCGCCGCCGAGGTCATGCACCTGATGTCGTTCCTCTCGCCGCTCGACGCCGATCTTGCGCTCGTGTATCCGCGACTCGCTCCGGTGCGGCTCCTCGAGCTGCTCGCCGAGCGTGGGATCGGCACGGTCGAGGTGCCCGACGAGGAGTTCGAGTCGATGGGCTCGAACGTGCTCGCGCTCGGGCCGCGTCGCGCGCTCGCGCTGGAGGGGAACGACGAGACGCGCCGGCGGATGGAGCGTGCGGGCGTCGACGTCGTCACCTACCGCGGCGACGAGATCTCGCGCAAGGGCGACGGCGGCCCAACCTGCCTCACACGGCCGCTGCTGCGCGGCTAGCGGTCAGGCTGCTTCCGTCCGACCTCCTGCACGAGCCAGGTGTTGCCGTCCGGGTCGTCGAAGGTGAGGAAGCTGGCGTAGTCGGCGCGCTCGGGATCCACCCCTGCCGTGCGGCCCTCCGGCCCGAAATGGAAGGGGTCGCTGGCGTCGACGCCGCGTTCGACGAGTTCGGCTCGGGCGGCCTCGATCTCGGTAACGATCAGGTGCAGCCCCTTCGTGGTGCCGGGCTCCGATTGCCCGATCCCCACCCCGATCGCGATCGAGCACGCCGATCCGGGCGGTGTGAGCTGCACGACGCGAATCTCGTCGGTGGGGCGGGCGTCCACGTCCACGCCGAAGCCCGCCTTGTCGACGTAGAACGCCTTGGCGCGATCCACGTCCGAGACGGGAACCACGACGAGCTCGAGCTTCCAATCCATGGTGTCCTCCTTGTTCGTCGTCGCCGAGTCCTATCAGGAGCCATAGAGTCCAGCAGTGGATCTGTTCGCCCTGATCGAGGCCGGCGACGACGATGCCGTTCGCGAGCTGCTCGAGCGCCGGCCGGAGGCGGCCGAGGAGCGCGACGAGGACGGCATCTCGGCGATTCGGCGAGCGGTCTACGCGGGGCAGGAGGAGGTCGCGACGATCCTGCTCGACGCGAACCCCGCGCTCGACGTCTTCGATGCGGCAGCGGTCGGGCGGACGTGGGGACTCGAGGCGCTGCTCGCCGGCGACCGGGAGCTCGCACAGGCGCGGTCGAGCGACGGCTTCACTGCGCTGCACCTCTCCGCGTACTTCGGCCACGAGGATGCTGCTGCGCTGCTCCTGGAGCACGGCGCCGACGCGAATGCCGTCGCACGGAACGCCGAGCTCGAGGTCGCTCCGCTTCACAGCGCCGCAGCCGGTAGGCACTCGAAGCTCGTGGCGCTCCTCCTCGAGCACGGCGCCGACCCGAACGCACGCCAGCGCGGCGGCTACACCCCGCTCCACGCCGCGGCCCAGAACGGCGACCGCGAGAGCGTCGAGGCGCTGATCGAGTGTGGGGCGGACAAGTCGGTCCGCAACGACGAGGGCAAGACAGCCGTTGACCTTGCGGCGACAGCCGGCCACGACGAGCTCGGCGAGCTTCTGGCCTAGCCCGTTTCCTCGAGTGTGAGTTGCCGATAACCGCTGAGGCCCGAGACGCCGACGCCGACCAGTCGCAGCGCCCCCGGGCGGTCGCGGAGGCCGCGGTCGAGGAGCGAGCACGCGAGCTCGCCGATCCGCTCCGCGTCGTCGATCCCGACCGGGAGGCTCGCCGAGCGGCTGCGGATCGAGAAGTCGGCGTAGCGGAGCTTCGTCATCACCGTCCGGGCCGAGAGGCCGTCGCGCTGGAGGTACCCACCGACTTCGAGCGCCATCCGGCGCAGCTCGGCGTGGAGGAGGTCGCGCTCGCGCAGGTCGCGCTCGAACGTCTCCTCGACCGAGATCGAGATCCGCTCGCTCGTCAGCTCGAGCCCGCGCGGGTCGATCCCGAGCGCGCGGTCGCGCAGCAGCCGGCCGACCTGGCCGGGGAGGATCGCGCGGAGATCGAGGTCCGACAGCGCTCCGAGCCCGCCGATCGTGGCGATTCCCGCCGAACGCAGCCGCTCCTCCGCCCGCGGCCCGACCCCGGGGAGAACACGAACCGGAAACGGCGCCAGGAACGCCGCCTCCATACCCGCCGGGACGACCGTGATCCCGCCGGGCTTTCGGCGATCCGACGCGACCTTCGCGACCACCTTCGTCGGCGCCACGCCGAGCGAGCAGGAGAGGCTCGTCGCCGCCCGCACCGAAGTCCGCACCGCCTCCGCCAGCGCTCTCGCGCGCCCGAAGTCGGCCGCCAGCGGCGTCAGGTCGAGGTAACCCTCGTCGAGCCCGGTGCGCTCGACGACGGGGACAACCTCGCGGATCGCCTTCCAGACCTCGGCCGAGTACTCGCGATAGAGCGTGTGCCGCGGCCGGACGAAGACGGCCTCCGGGCAGCGCCGCAGCGCCTCGGCGCAGCTCATCGCGGAGTGGATCCCGAACTGCCGCGCGACGTAATTCGCGGTCGCAACGACGCCGCGGCTGCGCGGGTCGCCGCCCACGACGAGCGGCCGGCGCCGCAGCTCCGGGTTCTCGAGCTCCTCCACCGCCGCGAAGAAGGCATCGAGGTCGAGGTGGGCGACGATCGTCATCCCGTCAAGGCTACGCCCCGCGTCCGACCGTGCCGGCATGACGAGCCCTGCGCTGCGCTCGTCAGATGAGCTTCGTGTAGCGATGAGAGGGAACCGGGATCGGTCCGTCCTCTGCGGCGGCGAGGTAGTCGAACGGCCCCTCGTCGCGCCATCCGTTTCGCTCGTAGAAGGCCCGGGCTCTCGCGTTGCCGGCGACAACCGCGAGCCAGGCCTTCGCGTAGCCGTTCGCTTTGACCTGCCTCTCCGCCTCGCGCAGCAGGAGCGCGGCGAGTCCGGTTCCTCGGTGAAGCGCCGAGACGTACACCTGCTCGACCTCGTCGTCAACAACCATGACGAAGCCGGCGACGGCTCC